>JANNDL010000221.1:0-6436 GCA_031387665.1 Chamaesiphon sp. OTE_75_metabat_95
ATGATCGTTGGCGAAGCCTTTTTGCTAAGGCAAACGCTACGCGAACGGAACGAAAATCATTTCTGGTGGGGTTGGGTAGGTTTTGTTTAAGATCGAACGGTGACATCGACAATTGCTAGCATGAAGCGGCGTTTTTATTCTCCTGGGGGAGAGGCTCCGCCAACGGGGGTTCCCCCCGAATAAAAAAACGACAAGACACCTACCCCTACAGGGTGATTGAATAAGTTTGAATTTGGAATTGCTAGGATTTTGCATCGCAAATGTGGAGTGCGACGTTGGCTTGCCCTCACCCGGACGCTTCGCATCCTGCCCTCACCTGCGGTTCCGGCTCCCCTCTCCCTGAGGGAGAGGGGTTGGGGGTGAGGGCAAGATCTATGCTTCATACATCAATTCAGCAACGCCTACCCTCCACCACCAGCACCCTCAAAAGATCTCAAATAGATTCTAGAAACAAAGCCATCACCACCGCAAAACCCATCCCGTAGGGACTTATGTAACGGAATATTAACGCCAGCATTTAGCTCCTAGCAAAGATTTTATCAATTTAGTGTAGAAAAGTTATATCCAAATGTTAGTCTAATGCGTGGTAGGGGTATATTGTATGTGTAAGCCATTTTACGTAAGCCATTTTACGTAGGCTGTTTAACCATACCCCGATCAGGGATTAATCATCATGAACGTTTCAATCAAATTCGCGACTGGTCTAATTTTAGCCGCTACTGCTCTAGTAGCTTCCGGCTCCGCAGCTCTCGCTGGTGAAGGCGCATCGGCAGGTTCTGTCAGCATCAAATTCGCAGGAACTTCTAGTGTACCTGCTGGTGCTCCTGTTGGTACTCCTGCTGGACCTGATGTTACTCGCTTGTCCACTTCTGTGGCTGTTGGTAAAAGTTTTGCAGTAGCTACCGGTCGTACTACTGGTGATAATACCAATACTTCCGCAATCGGTTCTGGTGGTGGATTTGGTGTAACTGGCGCTGGCGTTTATACAGCGACTGCTGAAGCAGCAGCAGATCAAATTATCAATCAAAATAACTCCTTTGCTGGTTCTGGCCCAACTACTCTAGCTCCAACTACTGGTGTCACCCTCGCAGACTAATTTTAGTGACATGTTAACTGAAGCCTAAATTGTTACAGTTAACGCTACAAAAGTGTGGTCTGAATTTAGTCACAGCTTGGTTTTCTGTGACTAATCTAACTAGTAACCAACACAGATCGTTTTCGGTCTAAAAACATACTCATTCATCAATCAAGGAAAACATCATGAAAGCTTCAATCAAATTTGCGACTGGTTTAATCTTAGCGGCTGGTGCTGTAGTTAGCTCCATCAACGTTGCTCATGCAGGTCAAGCTGGCTCCGCAGGTAGTATTTCTGCTCAATTCACTCCTACTGGTAACACACTGCTCTCAACTGCTGGTGCAGTTGCGGCGGGTAAAACTGGTGCTTTCACTACCGCTAACGGTACTGCTACTGACATTTCTGCTGTTGCTGCTGGTTATAGTGGTGCTTTAACAGTTACTAACTTTGGTACTTCAACCGTTGGTTATGCAGCTACTGATGATGGACGTTTGGGTACTCCTCAAGCCAACAATTTTGATGGTGCTGTACCTAAAACTAGTGTCAACCTAGTTCCTGCTACTGTTGGCGTTAAACTCAACTAGATCGGGTTGATGAGGATCGATCTTGAAGATCGATCCTCAGTTGTGGACTGGCAAATCCCTAGAAACTTTTTGCCAGTCCATCAATACAGCTACTATCGCTCAGTAAAAAACCATGAACATCTCGCTCAAATTAGCAATCGGGGCATTCTTCGCATCTACCGTTTTCATTAATTTCAGTTCGGCAGCCACCGCAGACCAAATTCGCAAAGTTGGTGTAGTCGCAATTATCTATGATGCCAACAATAATATCAGTAGTATCGCTAGTTCGATCGCGATCGGTAAAAATGTTGCTGCTGGCACAGCTAGTGTTGTAGGCAATGAAGCTGCTAGTTCTGCTGTGGGTGGCGCGGGTATCTTAACCGTCACCAATCCGAATACTGTCAATGTCGGTTATGAATTGACTCCTGAATCTCCGAGTAGTCTCGGTACGGCTTCAACAACGCCAAGTATTAAGGGAGATACAAGAGTTACTAGTAATAATTCTCAGATTATTACGGTTATTCCCTAGTCTTTTATTCAGTCTAGATTGATTTAATCGATCGACAAATTTAATAGTAAATATATTTATTCGGTTGGCTTAGTTCAGTCGAGCTAAATTCTCATTGGCTGATCTAAATTTTGTCGAACGTAGAGCTACATCAATCTAGCTTCAATCTTTTTTGTCCTGATTTACCTCAGTTGACAAAAGTGGGCAAAAATTTATCAGTGCGATCGACATGTTAAAAATCTGGGTGCATCCTGCCAATCTAAAATCTGCTCGGCTGATCTCTTTGATTGCCTTAACTAACTACTTAATTCTAGACTTTTGTAGGCAAACTAGCAATGCTAATCAAGTAGATGAAGGTATCAAGATTGCTTCAGTTTCTCTAGTCGATCGTGCCGATCGGGAAGAAGTTAGCTTCACTAGAATCATCAATCAAGATCGAACAGCAAGATTAGATCGACTAACCGAAGAGCAGCAGTGCCTCCTAGACTTGGAAGCTAAGTTCGAGAGCGATGAATCACCACTGAAAAAGTTTTTCTTGCCTTCTTCCTCTAACACTATACAGTGCAAATTAAAATTTGGCAATAGCTCCACTCAAGTTTCAATGGAGGAAATTATTGTCCCATTTAAACCACCAGTAAATCCGCTACTTTTACTATCGCCGAAACCAATCGAATTTCCAGAGGAAAGGCTCCGCCAACGATCGCCAATTTCAGTTCCAACTACTACATTAGTTTCCCCGCCAATCAAAGATCCGCGCTATCAGCTCGCCCCTCGTCCAGTCAATATCAAGCAACTTAATCCAGCTCTAACGAGAACTGTTATTAACGATGTACCACTCACTCACCAAACCCAAATTGAGATTACTGGCGGGATCGATACTGGCGATCGGACTAATACAAATATCGGTCTAAATGCGACTAGGTTAGATAATCCAACGGCACAAGAAAGTGTCTCCAGCAATCGGATTTATCGGACTGAATACAATAGTAACTATAGTCAACTGCGAACAGTGCGTCAGCAGCGAGATATTACCACCACAACTATTTCTCCCCAAACAGTCTTTGGCTTTCGCCAACAAATCAGTTTTGTGGGTGACTGTATCGCTGGGGTTGGCCCTGGCACAGGTGCCGCACAACTGTGTACTTACCTCCCAGGCTTGAAAACTGAAGAGAGTAGTATCGATCCCAAAACACTGATTCCCCGTCGCTTTTTGACACCATCACAATTTGGTGATGTAGTCACACCTGAATCTCGATTGGCAATTACCGCACCTGGATTTCAAGGTGGTGCAAATGGTCAACTTTTGGGCTTGGATCTGTATTTTCCCAAAGTTGGTACTGAAGCTGTTGAGGGCAAAAATCCTAATTTCGAGCGATTTGAATCAATCTCAAATGTACCAGTAATCTCGATCGGGCAGACTAATCAGGTGATTCTCGCCAATGGTAGAGAAACAGCCATTGCCCGAACTGTCCACGGTTATAACTATGTTTTAAACGATCGAAATAGTGGCACGATGGCGGCAATTCAGGCTGCGATAGCTCTATTACCCAATGTCGAGCCATTTTTGCCATCGGGTAAGAAAGGTGGCTCGGTCGAAGTCGATCGAAGTTTACTACTTGCGGCTAATAATAATCGCATTCCTGAGAATAGTTTGACTAGTTACTATGGCGGCATCGGTAGCGGTTTGACACCAACAAATCGGAACGCTTCTACTTCCACTTATCGCGGGATTTGGTTCGGTTTTTCGCCTGTGATCGATCGACAAGTATCCTCCAGCGACACTTTGGAAAATATTAGTGCGGAACGAATTACTCAATTTTCTGGTGGCGAAGGTGGTGTCGATAGTAACACTAGTGTTGCAGTTGTCTCAAACAAGAATAGCTTTGACTCGGCGGGGATTACCAATGCTTATATTCAGACATATCTAACTAGATATGAACGAGACGCAATTGTCCGCAATAGTAGCATCATTCGCGAACGCACCAGTTATCAGCCCCATATTAGTGCTACCGGAAACGTCACCACCCTCGATTCGGTACTCCGTTACTATACGGGCGTAATTTTCAACCTCAATCAACCGAGTAGTGCTACTAATACCCACAAAGCCTATGTTGGTGTTGATTATTTCAAAGTCGAGCCACAGGGCTTTAGCTACAATTTAGCCGCCATTGGCTACGCCAATCCCGATCCCGATTACTATAGCAAACTCACGATCAATGCAACTAAACAAATCCCCTTGGGCAAAAATCCAGCTTACAGTCTGGGCATCTCTGGCAACCTTAATTACGTATTGGATGGAGCAAAAGTATTTGATGCGGTAAATTTCCGCTCGGCGAGCAGTTTCGTGAGTCTCAGTGCTACGACTAATCTCAGCGATGTTTCTCTGGGTACAACCTATTATATGGCGACTAAGCTACCCAATTCGATCGGCAATTTGTTATCAACTAATGCTTCTTGGAAAGTTAGTCCTGGGCTGACACTATCTGGTTTCTATACCCCGATCAATGACAACTCAGCTCGATCGCCCTTTGGGGCAAGTGCCAATATTCGCCTGGGTTCCAGCCCGACTAGTCCCACTCTTTCCCTCAGTTGGAATCGCAACGAAACCGATCTCGGCACCAATTCAAACAACAGTCGCGCCGGAACTTCTGACAATACTTTTGCCGCTTATATTCGGTTTTGATGCACCGTCGAGATAAGATTATTTCAGTCCAAATAATGGCGTTGCTGAATTTGGGTATGATGCGTAGATCTTACCCTCACCCTAAATCCCTCTCCCTCAGGGAGAGGGACTTTGAATCCGGCTCCCTTCTCCCTGAGGGAGCGGTGCGCTATGGGCGGGGTTCCCCCGCACATATAAGCGCAACAAGACAGAAGGGCTGGGGATGAGGGCAATTAACCTACGCAAAAAAAGTGGGATGCTCCCTCGATCGATTACCCATAGAACCCATTTGAGATCTTTTAAGGGTGCTGGTGGAAGAGGGTAGGTTTTGCTCAAGATCAAACTGTAACATCGACAATCACTAGCATGAAGCGGCGTTTTTATTCTCCTGGGGGAGAGGCTCCGCCAACGGGGGTTCCCCCCGAATAAAAAAACGACAAGACACCTACCCCTACAGATCTATCGTCTCACACCATCATCCTCCAACAAAACCCGCCCTTCGCCACCAGCACCCTTAAAAGATCTCAAATGGGTTCTAAGTACTTAGGCGAAATTAATTACATAATTTTCGCCAAATTCTTTAAGAATTTTTTCAACAGATGACACTAGTACTTCCCAGCTAGAGTAGGCATCTATTGGAAGCCATTCATACTTGACAAATCGCCATAGAATTTCAATTAAATTCAACTCAGGTGAATAAGCAGGCAATTCAAAGATAGTCAAACCACGTTCTTTCCATTCTTCAAGTCGTTCAAAGATAGCAGCACTAGTATGAATACTTGCTCGATCTACTACAATAACTGTTGGAATATCTACGTGTGAAAAAAAAGCATCAATACAGGCAATAATTACATCCGAATTAATACTTTGAGTTGAGATATATGTTTCAAGATGATTTTTTCTATTCATTATCCCTAAGACATTTAAACGCTTACTTCGACTACTATCAATCGACAAATATTCTCCGATATTTTGCCATCCGTAAGGAACAGTAGGAATTAGACAAAAGCCAGTTTCATCTAAATAATATAAATTAATTATCCCAGCATCATCTAATTGTTTAAGTTCTATTAGCTCTGCTTGTTTTTCCTTGTATTCAACTGGATCTGGCTCTCCCCGAACACATCTACGCATTCGATGCCAACTCATAGATAAAGATTTCAGTATTCTCTTAATTGTGTCGGTACTAATGTCAATTTTCCAGTTTTCTTTGATTTTCTGCACCACTTTTTTTAATTGCCTAGGCTCTTCTCTAGTCCAATCTCTAATTTGTTCTTCTTGCTGAGAATTAAATGTTCTTTTCCTACCTCTACCTGGTTTATTGTATAATCCAATTACTCCATCAGACTCCCACCGATTTAACCAGTTATAAACAGTTTTATAACTAATGTTAAATATTCCCATCAGCTCTCCAATTCTCACCCGTTGTGACACTAAAATTAAAAAATGTGCTCTTTGTCGCACCTGATGGTGTCTACTTTGACGATAAATTCTTTCTAATAGCTTGAAGGACAGTGGGTTGATCTCTCTGAGGACAAACATTTGAACAATTTATGCGATGTGCAATCTGACAACTTAGATATATTATAATATTTAATGTGTGTAACTAATTTCGCTCAAGTACTTAC
>JANNDL010000228.1:0-16470 GCA_031387665.1 Chamaesiphon sp. OTE_75_metabat_95
AAGTTATCTGTAGGGGTGCCCCTTGTGGCATACGTGTCAACTTAAGGATTCTGTAGAGGCTGAAAGTCTCATTCTCTCGTCCTAACACGATTTTTGTAGTGGCTATAACGGCGTAAGCTCGTTATCACTTTCGTTAAGTTGACACGTATGCCCTTGTGGGTACCCTAGATCTACGCTTAGTAATAGTATCTACGCATTGGTGCAAGATGTGAGAATAGCTGGTTGCTGGCGATTATTTATTCACCCAACCAACCAGCAAACTACCTGGTTGAGCCAGATCGCCTGTAAATACCACCCCACGATCGTTGGCATGGAGATGGCGGAGAATTTTGTAGATCGCTTCTACTCGATCGGGTGAACCAGCCATTGTCGCTAGTTCTGCTAGAGTGACAGGAGCCGTTGTCGCTTGCAGTGCTTTGAGAACATCAGTTTGCAACTGAAGAATCACCGCCGCCGCTTTTTTACCAGCTTCCACACCTGGCTGGTGATAAGCATTGACATTGACGATCGAAGCATAAATCCCCACAGCTCGCTCATACAGAGCAATCAAGGCACCGACAGTCTGGGGGGTGACGGCGGGAATGGTGACAACGATCGAGTCGCGATTGTTCTCATACAGGGCTTGGCGAGTGCCTTGGAGAAAACCAGAGAGATAGTCACCAGAAGTGACACCTGGATCGATTTGCGGCGAATTGCCCTCGCGATCGTGCAATACTTCGACAAAGGTGAGGAAAAAATTGGCAATCCCTTCTCGCAGTTGCTGGACATAGGCATGTTGATCGGTGGAACCTTTATTGCCGTAGACAGCAATCCCCTGATAAACTTTGTTACCGTCCAAGTCATCTTCCTTACCCAGGGATTCCATCACCAACTGCTGAAGATAGCGGCTAAATAGCAGCAGACTATCCTTGTAAGGCAGCACCACCATATCTTTCTCACCCTTACCATTGCCCGACGCATACCAAGCGAGGGCAAGCAAAGCCGCTGGATTGGTTTTGATATCGGGGATGCGGGTAGCGATATCCATATCTTTGGCACCAGCCAACATGCCATGAATATCAATCCCCTGAAGCGCAGCAGGCAGTAACCCTACGGATGATAATTCCGAAGTCCTACCCCCCACCCAATCAGGCATCGGAAATCTAGCAATCCAGCCACCAGCTTTGGCAACTCCATCCAGATGACTGCCCACACCTGTAATTGCCACTGCATGAGCCGCAAAATCCAGCCCCTGGGCATCATAAGCAGCTTTGACCTCAATCATCCCATTTCGAGGTTCTGGGGTACCGCCAGACTTGGATATGACGAGGACGAGAGTAGTTTTGAGCTTAGTTTGGAGCCGACTCAGGACTCGATCGATCCCTGCCGGATCGCTATTATCAATAAAATGAATATTTAATGGTGCCAGATCTGGCGACAGTGCTTCTGAGACAAATTGTGGTCCCAATGCCGAACCACCAATCCCGATGGTGATAAAGTCGGTAAACTTCCCACCCTGGGGTGAATGGATGCTGCCAGAGTGAACCTTCTGGGCAAAAGCATCAATCGATTCGACCGTCGAGGTAATCTCAGTTCTAATCGCTGCACTCGGTGCGAGGTCTGGATTTCGCAGCCAATAATGTCCTACCATCCGCTGTTCATCTGGATTGGCAATCGCACCTGCTTCCAGCGCAACCATGTCCGCAAATGCCTTGACAAATTTGGGCTGAAGTTGGGAAATCAACGCATCATCAAACCGCATTCGGCTAATGTCCACATACAAGCCTAACCCTGGGTGATAATACAACCAATCCTGATATCGCTGCCATAGCAATGCCCCTGTTGCCACTGTTGCCATCACTCAACCTCTTAAATTCTAAAAAATTCCACGGCGATCTCATTTGCCCTGTCACTAAGATACCAGTCTGATGGGTGTCAAACGGGATATCTTTACACAAAAAATTAGATTATCTTGTGCCCATCAGCTCAAAATCAGCGAAGTCAAATCCAGGCACCACCACACAAGCCACCAGCGCGTATCCTGCCGAGCCAGGGACTGGTGTAGCTCTTTGCCAATGGTTGGGCGGTACAACGGCTTGGAAGGCATGATCTCGACCAAGATGGATGATTTGTGTTGCTCCATCTAATGTCTCCGCCATCACTAATTCTAGGGGATCTCCCGCTTGATGAAACCATAGTTCAGCAGATCGCACCCGATGCCAGCGCGAGTAATGTTCGGTAGGTAATAGAAATAAAATTGAGGTGCCCGCCGATCGATCCCCTGTATATGCGGCTGGTAAAATCGACTGGGGTAAACACAGATCGGATCGCCAAGTTTCCCGATAAAATCCACCTTCGGGATGAGGCTGTAACTGTAATCGATCGATTAGTTGGTTGACTTCACTGGAGACTGGGATGGGAAGCATGGGTACTTAAAATATCAAAACTGTTAGAGTCTATCATCGCAATCACAACAGATCTAGTACTAAGGGAAGTGCAATTAAATAAAGTATCAAATTTACCTACAACATATGATTTTGGTGCGTTATGCTGTCGCAGTAACACACCCTACGATTGGTACTATCATCGCAGTCACAGCAGATCTAGTCATCGCCAAGTAGAATTGCGGAGGTAGCAAAGCATAATCGCTGAGATGTTCAGTATTTTTACAGTTATAATTTTGCCAAACTACAGTGTTACGCTTGCTGTAAATAGAGCGGGCGATAGTCAACAACCCTATAATCCGAATAAATAATATTTAACTGCGATCATTACAGCACGTCTGACTAGAATGATGTGCGTTAATTTGGAAAGCAGAGAAAGATTCTACTTTATGATCGAGGAAAGTGTTGTATGCCAAAAGATAGAATCAATGAAATCGATTTGCTCAGATTCTTGGCTGTGATGGCAGTAGTGATCTTTCACTATGCGTTTAGAGGATATGCAGCAGATAATATGTCGATCATGCCATATCCACTAGCTCCAGTTGCTAAGTACGGATTTTTCGGCGTACATCTTTTTTTCCTGATTAGCGGATTTGTGATCTTGATGACGGCTAGTAGTGGCAGTTTGCGCCGCTTTTTTGTTTCCAGATTTTCGCGGCTGTATCCCGCTTTTTGGGTTTGCTGTACGATTACGTTTATTGTAACTGCTCTGATTGGTGGCACACACTACACAGCATCAATTAGTCAGTATCTAGTCAATATGACGATGATGAGTGGCTTTGTTGGTGTAGATGCTATTGATGGAGTTTACTGGTCTTTATTTATAGAACTACGTTTCTATGCGTTTATTGCCGCAATCTTGATGATTGGCAAAATTAGAAAAGTTGAATTATTTCTATTAAGCTGGTTGATTGCTTGTATCGTACTTGATGTTTTACATATCAGCAAGCTGCGTTCGTTCCTGATTGTTGACTATGCTGGATTTTTTATTGCTGGTGCCACCTTTTTCTTGATTTGGTCTAAAGGATTATCCCGACAAAGAGTAGCGATGATCGTCGGTTCATTTAGTTTGGCAATGTATGAGACGCTCCATGACATGATCCGATTTGAGAAAGAGTTTCATACCGATATCAATAATTTTGCAGTTGCTGGAATTATCACGACATTATTTACGATCATGTCATTGATTTCGCTCAGACGCACTGGCTCATTTGGTCGCCGTCAGTGGATCTTGGCTGGTGGAATTACTTACCCGCTCTATTTGCTGCATCAGAATATCGGATTTATGATTTTTGATATTGCTTATCCAACGATCGATAAGCATCTACTTTTGTGGGGTACGATGTTGGTAGCGATCGGTGCAGCATATGCTGTCCATATTTTAATTGAGCAACGGTTTTCATTGCAAGTCAAGAAATCAATCGACAATGCGATCGATTATAGTCATCGCTCAATCATCAGATTATTTAACAAAATTAGATAAAGCCGTTAACTTAAAACAAGTCCGCAGGGTCGGCAGCTTGAAGTTTGCGAATCGCGATCGATCCAGAACTCACACACATGATGACGGTTAAGATTAGCACAAATATAGCTCGATCAACCTTCATTACAATCGGTAAAAGTGTCGCCGATTGAGCGATTTGATACAGTCCAATCGAAGCAGCCATCCCAGGCAAAAATCCCAACATTGCCAGGATTAAGGCTTCTTGAAGGACGATGCCAAATAAGTATCGATCGGTATAACCCATTGCTTTAAGTGTCGCATATTCTGGCAATCGATCGGATACTTCCGTATGCAGAATCTGATAAACAATCACAATCCCCACAATAAAACCGACAATTACGCCTAGTGTAAAAATAAACCCAATTGCCCCTTGACTCTCCCAATAGTTTTTCTCTGCTGCTGCAAATTCCTCGATCGTTAATACCCGTAACTCTGGCATACTGGTGGCAATCGCTTGCTGAATCAATTTACGATCTGCACCAGGCTTGAGCGTGATTAAACCAACATCAATATTCGATCTCTTCCGCTCTGGAAATAAATTCAGAAAGGTAGAATCACTCGTAATTACATTACCATCCGCAGCAAATGAAGCCCCATTAGTAAAGATGCCTTCTACAGTCAACAATTTACTATTTACCTCGACTTCAAATGCTCCTTTTGCTTGATAGTCTTTCTCAATATCACCATATTCTGGCCGCCCAGCTCGATCGAATAAGACTCGATTGAGGGATTTAATATTGTCTAATTTTTGCTGGACTTCAGGAAAAGTAAAAGTTGGTTGACTGGGATCGACACCCCAGATTAAGATCGCTCGATCGATCCTCGTGGTAGGATTGCGCCACAGTCCGGCACCAATATATAGAGAATTAACCGACTTTACCCCATCAAATCCTAATGACTGATATAGTCGATCGCGCTGAAAAGATTTGACCGAAATCAAGCTTTGAAATTGAGGATTGATAATAACTAAATCTGCTTGCAAGTTTTGATGCGGGGCAATTGCCGAGTCATAAAGTGCATCTTGAAATCCGAGCTGGACAAAGATGAGCAGATCGGCAAAAGCAATTCCGGCGATTGCGATCGCCAGCCGACTTTTATGTTCGATTAATTGGAGCCAAGATAGTGGTATATGTTTCACGTTGGTGGATGGTGGATGGCTTGCACTGTTCGCGTAGCGTCTGCCTTAGCAGAGCGGAGCCGTTGGTGAAACCTCTCCGCAAGGAGAAGTGTGGATGGTGAATGGTGCTCACTCTACGTGATAACTTGGATTCGATCGCTATGATTATTTAGAAATAGCTACTTGAACTTGTAAATTTGTCAGATTCGATACCCGCTTGCTATCATTAGGATCGAGCTTGATTCTTACTTCAATTACCCGCCTGTCGAGATTTTCGCCAGGTCGATCGCTGAATACATTCTGACGATTTACTTGCAAGCCAATTCGATCGACTACGCCATGCAGCTCACTACCAAAAGCTTGACTAGTAATAGTAGCTTTTTGACCAACTTTGACTCGATCGATATCAGTTTGATAGACTTCCGCAACGGCAATTATCGCATCTGTTTGAGCAAGATCGACAATTCCTTTATCGGTAACTTTTTCACCCTGCCGAGTATTGATTTTGAGAATTTCACCTGCGGTAGGCGTGCGGATGTAGGCTCGCTCTAAATCAGTTTGAGCGCGATTTTGAGCAGCAATTGCACTTTGTACCTCCGCTTGGGCTGTTTGGATGTCTACGGGGCGAATTTCGGCAATACGGGTGAGATTTGCTTGAGCTTCGACAATTTGCCCTTTACCAGTACCCTGAATTTTGGCGAGGGTAGCATCAGCTTCTTGTAACTGCTGGCGATTGGTATTCTCAATCCGCGCTAGTACTGTCCGAGCTTCCTGGAGTTGTTTACTACTGGTATTCTCAATCCTTTCTCGGATGGCTTCAGCTTCTCGGAGCTGTTGCAAAAAGCTAGCGACAGCCAACTTTTTACTATCTAATAATGATTGGGAAATTGCTCCCTCTTGAGCTAATTGTTGATAGCGATTTAGTTCCGATCGAGCATTTTTTAATTCCACCTGAAATTTGCCAATTGCGGCTGCTTGAGCAGCTTCATCGCCTGCCCATTGCGCTTTAATTCTACCGATAGTTTCTCTTTGAGCAGCTTTATCCCCGTCCCACTGCGCTTTAATTCTCCCAATTGCTTTTTGCTGAGTGTTTGCTTCACCATCAATTTGAATTTTAGTCCGCGAGATCGTCGCCCGTTGTGCCACGATTTCACCAGGCTTTGCACCAGCTTTAATCTGGGCTAATTTGGCTTGAGCGATCGCAAATTGTTGTCGTTCATAGATTAATGTCGCCTGCAATCGATCGACTGAATCCAATACCGCAATAATCTGTTCAGCCCGAATTTTAGAGCCTTCTTCTACTCGCAATTCCTTGACTCGATCGCCATCTAATGCCAGTGGTGCTGACAGTTTAACGATGCCCCCAGCAGGTTCCAACCGACCCAATGCTACGATCTGCTTGGCTGGTGGTGGAGTTATTTGGGTAGCAGGAATTTGACTCTTTGCAGGCATTGATTGAGATATTCCCCATGCCAGTAAACCCACACTTACTAATGTACCAGCGATAATTCCCCCGATTAATATCGGTTTCTGCTTAATTTGCTCACTTATTTTCATGATTAATTAATAGTATTATAATCTTTGCCCCTACCTCAGCGGAGGCTTATCACTCATTATTGCTATTGCCTCAATCAAAATCGCTGCTTGAGCATTCCAATTCTTAGAGCTTGATTGATACAGTTGGTATAGCAATAACCCATTGATAAATATCAAAATAAACTCGCCGATTGCATAATTGTCAACCTGTAAATAATTATTAATTGCTTCGATAGATTCTCGATCTAATTGCTCGCAGACATTAATATAAGATCGGCTCGAATTATTTGCCAGCGCATCTTCCGATCCTGTTTGCTGTTGGTAATAATCTAGCCCAATCTTCAATTGCTTGGAAAAGTAGTCTTGATTTTCCTGGATGAAATCTATAATCGCCCTAACTCTCGATCGAATATCCGGTGGTACCGATTCGGCTTGCATCAGAAAGTTTGTGATATCCCGCTGGGCTAATTCCTCCATTAGTTGCAAAAACATCGCTTCTTTACTGGGGAAATAGTGATATAGCGTGCCTGTCGATGTTCCTAGCCTTTGGGCGAGTTGGCGCATGGTGATGTTTCCGTAACCGATCTCGGCAAATAGCTCGAAACTCTCTGTGAGTAGCTGCTTGCGGTATTGCTCTCGATCGACGATCTTCGGCATTTATTCTATATCGAACGTTTGTTATACTTAATTTAACTTTAAAAAACGAGGCTGTCAATATTAGTGACGATCGAATATGATTGGTGACACCTACAATCAAAGCATTGAACCCCCAGCAGCATGAGTAGTCCAGTCAAAAATTTTAGTCGGGGCATTATTGAAGGATTTTTTGGTCGCCAGTGGAGTTGGGAGACTCGCCAAGCCTACGCCAGCTTCCTCAAACAAAATCACTATCAGTACTATCTTTACGCACCCAAAGCCGATAAATATCTGCGCCGTCAATGGTCAGAACCTTGGCCAGCAGACGAATACACCAATCTTCAACAGCTTGGTCAAGTTTATCAGCAGGCTCAAGTAGCCTGGGGGATTGGGATTACACCTTTTGAAATTCATCACAACTTTGATGACCAGACAAAAGCGAAACTAGATGCGAAGATTCGATCGATTAACGATCTCCAGCCGGATATTGTAGCTATTCTATTTGACGATATGCGGGGCGACTTCCCAAATATCGCCCAAGTTCAAGCAGATATCACTCACCGGATCGTAGCGAAAAGCACTGCTAGCTCCTTCATCATGTGCCCAACTTACTACACCACAGATCCAGTTTTGGATCGGGTATTTGGAGATCGTCCCTCTCTCTATTTAGAAACGTTGGGTCAATTGCTAGATCCCACTGTAGATATTTTCTGGACAGGTGAAAAAGTTTGTTCGACGACTTATCCCGCTGCACATTTACAAGAAATCACTGCTCAATTGGGTCGTAAACCTGTAATTTGGGACAATTATCCAGTCAATGACGGAGCCAAACTATGTCAATTTTTACATCTCCGACCATTTGGTGAATCTGCGGAACATCTGGCCACCTGGACTGCTGGACAGGCAATCAATCCGATGAATCAAGCTTACTTATCCCAGATTCCGTTAATGACTTTGACGGGTAATAGCTCTCTATTCTCAGCAGCTTGTGCCCTTGGCGGTGAAGTCTTTGCCACATATTTGATGGAAGATGTGGCAGCTTTTCAAGATGAAGGATTAGAACAGTTGAGTGTAGTTCGGAAAAATGAATTGATCGATCGATACCAGCCGTTTGCGACTCCTTATAGCCAAGAAATAGTTGACTGGCTCCAGGGTAAATATCCGTTTGACCCAGCCTGTTTGACTGATTAGGCTGTCCACCTCATCAACTTGAGATTGAGGGGAATTTATGAATTACCCCTACCCAAATTAATCAAGCTGCCGTCGGCATTTTTAAGTACCCATTGCGCGAGAATTTCTGGGCTAGCACTTTTTGATAGACAGCTTCATAGCCATTTGTCATGCTATCTACCCCAAAGTTATCTTTGACATATTCGCGACAAGCCGATCGCGATATCGATGGAATTTGGCTAACTGCGGCGATACATTCATCAATAGAATTGCAGATAAAACCACTGTACCCATGTGCGACGATTTCCGGCACCGCGCCCAAGCCCATCGCGATTACCGGAGTACCCGCAGCCATGGATTCGATCGTCACTAGCCCAAACGGTTCGCGCCATTGAATCGGAAATAAAGTGGCGATCGCCCGCCCCATCAGGTTATTCTTCATATGATGGTCGGCTTCACCCAGAAATTGAATAAATTCGCCATCGATTAGATGTTTGATTTCCTGCTCAAAGAATTCCACATCCACAGGGTCAATTTTACCCGCCATTTTCAGGGGGATACCTGTGGCTTTGGCTATTTCGATCGCTTGTTTGGGACCTTTTTCTGGTGAGATCCGCCCCAGGAATGCAAGATAGGCAGGTTCATCAGGAGTGGGGAAAAACTGATGACTAGCAACATCAATACTGTTGTAAACCGTCGCCACGCAGTTTAAGCCTAGTTTTGGCTCTCGTTGAGCATCAGAGATACTCACATAGGGTTGAGCTTTGGCGTAGCGATACATCTTTTGATTATCGGGGGTGAAAATACCGTGCAGGGTATGCACCGTCGGTGTTTTAGTCAGCCTGGAGTAGGGCAGCGCGGAGCAACCAATGTGGGAATGGATCAGATCGAATTCCCCTGCTCGTTCGTAGATTTGAGCTAGTTGGAGCATCTCGTAGATCCCGCACTCTCTCACATTCGGATCTAGCCGGAGGGCTTGGGGGTGAACTGCTGATAATTTGGCGCGGGTAATCGAGTCACCTGACGCAAACAGGGTTACGTCATGTCCGCGCTTGACGAGTTCGTCAGTGAGTAAGCCGACGATTAATTCAATCCCACCATAGGCTGGGGGTGGAACGCGCTCCCACAAGGGTGCAATCTGAGCAATTCGCATAATATAACTCCTAACTTAGCTGTTGTTGGTATGAGATAACTGTTTGCATCTGAATTATCTAATCCTCACAGCAGTGAAGTCTTCTACCTGAAGAGGTATCTTTTATCGTTTTAGGAAAATACTTTTCAATCCTCGTGCTCCACTATGGAACAACAAGGATAATCGATCGAACACCAGCTAAGGGTTAATTACACCTGTGAATAAACCCAGCAGAAATAAAGACAGCGGTAGCAGGAATAGGATTCCACTGATAGTTGTGCCTACTGAGGGTGTAATGTTTGGAGGGGTTAATTCAGAGACTTGGGGAGTTGTTTTCATGATTTTGATATTTTTTTAATTCACTTATTTTCGACTAACAACTCACGATTTACGTCAGTCGATCGAAAGATTATCGACATCAGTTTAGTCTGCCAAAATGAATATCTGTTATTTTCTAATTGGAAAGTATTAGAGCTAAATTAGCTGGAATTTTCAAACGCGATCGTAGTAAAGAGGCTGTACCTAACGGTAGGCAGCTTACGCTAACGCCAACAGATGGCTAGGATAAGTTATTTACATTAGCTCGTCATGCCTCACCACCAATCGATCGGTAGTGAGGCGCACAAATCGCACCATCTCGTAACTCATCTTTTAGCCCTACTCGCTCTAGTGTGGGGTTTGGCTAAAACTACCGAATGTTGGGATCGCGGTAGACAGGAGTATCATCACGACGGGTAGTGGAGCGATTTTCTTCTTTGCCTCGTCCCAAAAATCCGAGCAAACCAGCTAAACCAGCCAGTCCCCACAAACCTGAATTGTTATCTTCACGTTCGGATGTCGTCGTTGTGCGTGGCTGCTGAGTACCTGTACTGGGGATCGTCGTTTGAGCAGTAGCAGGAGAAATTATGGTGGCAAGTGAAACAATGGTGGCAAGGATACCAATATTGATGAAGGCGATTGAAGATGATTTTTTCATGAATTTGAACTCCGTTATTTACTAAGTGGCTTGTTTTATTTAAGTGTCAGCTAAAAACCTCAGACTACCGATCCAAATCATTAGCTTAATTACTTATTAGTTTGTCCGATTCAGTTGGAAAATAACTCTATCAGAAGTGTTGCATTTAAGAATTTTCAGAATAGGATTGTTTCAATCCCTGTTCTTTCCAGTCAGAGCAATTTATCGATCGCCCCAACCAGAATAGTTACAACCACAATTTACGATGGGACTCGTGCTTTTTCCATGAGCATCCGCTCTGCTGCTGCTTTCACAGAGGCGGTATCAGGAATGGGGCGCGTCCAGAACCGATGCTGTTTAATTGCATCGATAAAAGTAGTCGCAAAAGTCGCCAGCTCTGCTGTATCGCGACTGGCAATCACACCTAGCTGGCTACTCATGCTGCCATTGACTTGGCTGGAGTCAATTCCCTGGAGATTGGCTTGCATCAGTAGATCGACACCTTCGCCAGTCGCCGCGATCGGTTTGAAGTGCTTGAAAGCTTCATAGATAAAGCTCAAGGGGTCGCCGTGGGCAGTCAGAGCCTCAATACTGCGATCGCCACCAGGCACATAGATCGCATCGTAGAGTACCGATGCAGTTGTCAAGAAGGTCTGATCGACCTCGATCTTGCTACCGTGGCTATTGACGATCGATCCACCATAGAGGGACACGACTTCAGAGTTGATGTGCATCGCACTCAGGGATTGCTCGATCGTAGCGATTTGAGCGGCTTCGACGAGGCGATCTTGTTCGCCAGTCGAGAGGCTATTCCAGAACAGGGTAGCTTGGCTGAAATGGTCGGCAAAGAAGTTGAGCACCCGCCATCGGTTTCCAGTGATATTTAACAAACACAGATTTACCCGAACCATTTACCCAGCGGAAGGTGTGAACGCCAAAACCCTGCATGGTGCTAAAGTTACGGGGAACCGTGCGATCGGATAATGTCCACATAATCATGTGCATCGATTCTGGCACTAGGGAAATAAAGTCCCAGAAATTTGGATGGGCAGTTGAAGCCTGGGGCATCTCGCTATTGGGTTCGGGCTTGATGGAATGGGCGAGATCGGGAAACTTAATTGCATCCTGAATAAAGAACACCGGAATATTATTGCCTACGATGTCATAGTTGCCCTCCTCGGTGTAGAACTTGACCGAAAAGCCTCGGACATCGCGGACGCTATCCGCCGAACCTCGCGATCGAATGCTGCTAACTTCTGCTGAAAGTGAAAATCTTCGAGCAATGTTGGCCTCCGTCCGCCTGCTTTGAGCGAATTATCAGTGCTGCTCAACGGCACACCCTCATCGGTGGTTAGTTGTTCACCTGGAGCGACGCGATAGTTCTCTAAACTCTGATTTTTGCTCTGCTCGTCAACTGAATTTTGTTTGCTCATAATCTTCTTGAAAAGTGGTATTTTGGGCTGATGGGATTTACTAAAAATGGCGAAGTAATTACCAAGATTTAGAATCTGGATTTACCTCGCCACTTCAACATAATCAATAAAATCTGGCTTAAAATCATTCTTTAGGCAGAGATCGACTTTTATCTAAAGCATAAAAGGTTGCTTTCGATCTCTTTAAAGATTAATGAAATTAAAAATATTTCTAGCGAGCAGCCTCTAATAATTTGCCCAAAACTACCTGTGCCGCTTTTTGACCTGGAGGTAATGTTTGCAAAAAGCCATCTAGTTCCGAAACGGGTTTTTGGGTGGCTTGAGAGCTAGCAATTAGAGATTTAATGTAGCTATTGTAAGAATTTACTGCGCCAGTTAAGAGTGTTGGATCGATCGATCCATCACCATTTCTAATCCCTTGCATCGATCGAGCTAACTGTTGCGCTGGCTCACCTCCACCCAAGGCAACGATCAGAGCTTCGCGGGCTGGGGGATTGGAGTTGGCTGGAGCATTGATCACTGCAAAAGCTGATTCCGCCGCCGCTGGATCGACCGTCACGGTGTTACCACCAACGGTTTGACTACCGCTAATACTCGCTGGTGTGAGGGTAGCACTGAGAGTATTAACCTTACCCTGGGAGCCATTGGCAAAGGTGGCACGAGTGGAAGTATTCGGGGTTGCTCCACTGCCGAGTACGCCATTAACTGGATCGGAACCGTAGGGAGGATTGCCGATAATATCTACAAATTTTTGGGCGTGAACGGGATGACTGGTGAAGATTGCGATCGCTAAAGTTGAGACAGTTACTAGAGTAAAATTTTTGATGTTCATAGGTAAAAAGTTGATAGTTGATAGTTGATAGCGATGCCTATAGAACCCATTTCTGTAGGGGTAGGTTCATGCTAGTAATTGTCGATGTTATGTTCGATTTTAGACAAAACCTACCCTCCTCCACTAGCAGCTAAAGAGATATCAAATGGGTTTTATAGATAAAGTAGGGGTAAATGTTTAGAAGTTAATGCCGATCCCACCGCCGATCGCAAAGCGGCTTTTTGGTCCCGTATTTTGGTCGCCTGCAATATCTAACAGGGCGGGAGTGACTTGCAAACCAAGACTGCCACCGAGTTTGACTGTCAGCGGCAAACTGACACTGAAATTGCGTCCATTATAGTCAGCGGCGACGGCAATATTTTCCGAGAAGCGGAAGCCCAAACCACCAAAGATATTCGCAGTATTGTTATCTACTGTCAGATCGTCAAAGGTGCGGAAACGTCCGTTTCCAGCCCCAACTGATGCGGTGAAGTTACTCGTGTTACCCACTGGTAAGATCCCCGTGATCACTCCATAGTAGGTGTCCTTCGGATCGTTAGCAGCAGTGTAGCCATTCCGAATCGCATTTTCCCAACCAGCCGCGATCGCCACGTTCTCACCCAGGAGCTTATGGAGCTTGAAGTTGACACCACCCCTGTCGGCTACAGTAGTCCCAGCAGCGGTATAGGAGGCTTCCAGACCCACGAAGTCCCGCGCATTGCCTAAACCGATACCACACCGTAAACGGTGCTATTACCGTCGCCTGGAGGGGCGATTGCGGCAGGTAAATTATTCTGATATCCAGCTCCGACAAACAGATCGCCCCAATTTGCACCAAAGGCACTAGGCGTAGTGATTCCGGTGGCTGGAGCATTCACGGGTTTACCAACGGCGGTGGCGGTGATTTCGGGCACCGTACCTACACTCGTCCGATTCAATAAGTCTTGCTCGGTGATTTTGGCGACATTCCCACAGTTGACGACGTATTTCTGAGCGGGATTGTCGGTAGCTAGAGCAGGTAGTCTACCCGCCGCGACCAAGACTTGATGGATGGAAGCCGCAACATCTGCGCGTGTAGCGATCCGGTTGGGGTCATAATTTTTATTGACTGGATAAGATACACTCACCGATACGCATTTTTGAGTAGCGGCGAGGAGCGCGTTGCGTCCATAGTCAGGTACTTGAGCGGCATCGGCAAATAGTTCATTAACCCTGTCAGGTGAACCATCTGGCTGCAATTTACTCCCATTGGTCAAAGATACCAGCGACTCGATCCGAATGATATTTTGGCTAGGGCCAAAGGTGCCATTCGGGTATCCAGCGAGGAATCCCGATCGATAGGCTTTGTCAATTACTGCTGCTGCCCAATAATTTGCGGATACATCTTTAAATGCGCGGGACTCGCGGATTGGGGGGAGTTCAAATGCTTTGTTCAACAGAGCGGCAAATTCAGCTCTGGTAACTGGCTGGTCTGGTTTAAAAGTACCGTCGGGATAACCAACAATAATATTTTTTTCGATTAATATCTTGATAAAAGGTTCTGCCCAATTACCTGTATAATCACTAAGATTCGCTTGGGCAATTTGAGTTTGGGTACTCTTAACAATAGCTGAATCTGCTTTGGAAGTGGCTGTGGGTAAAGCAGATACTCTGGATATTCCTGTTAGAATAGTCGCACTCAAGAGTGTAACAAATAGAGCAAGATTTTTAATTCCAGCCTGTCTGATTTTTTGGTTCATGATTTGTGTCTGAGTTTTTATCTATCCTCTTTAGTTGTACTAATATTTCTAGATGAAAAAATCAACAAATAGGTAGATTATAAATCTTGGTTTAAAGCAATTTCTATTCCTATTGACAGTTTCAATCTATTCTGAACTAATCAATCCAGCGACAATATTAATCATCATTGCGACAATCGTTGTGTTGAAAAAGAATGACAGAACGCCGTGAATTAAGCTCAAACGGCGCATTTGACGGGAGGTGACACTAATATCGGACACCTGACCTTTAGTTCGATCGACCGCATGTTAAATTGTTGTTCCATCGACAGCTCAAAACATTCTGGTGACATCATTTGACTCCAAATTGGTAATATTTTTTAATGTAGACTAGCTGCTAAACTCTCAGTCGATCTAAGCATTTCGTGCCTTTTGCTTTTATACCATCAGAATATTTGGTTAGATCGGAAAATGAATCTCCCAAATGAGGTAATTATTCAGAATCAAAAGTAATAGCTTTACCATTCCGAACAGATCGTGGCAATCTGCCACTCTTCTTGAGTATGGATTGTGAGAATGCTTACTTGAGATCGATCGATAGCTAGATTTCTATCGAGCGTCATCGGTAAGCTATTTAAAGCCGGATCTATTTCCAGGCCAAGAAAAGCCAATTTAGCCGCTTGTTGGGTACAATATTGATGACTAATCCCATGAAAACCATATTTCCTAATTCCTCGCTCTAGCCACTGATAAGGAACGGGATAAACATAATCGACTTCGGGTAAATCCTTTTCAGTTAATCGATATAAACTAGCTTTGAAACTACTCGAACCAGCATTCAGTACTAAGATATTCATTTGCTATTAAATTAAAACTCAATACTGTTCAGTAATTGCATCAAACACTCGCTTTCCTTTCCCATTTGCCCCACTGACAAAATCTGACACCATTGATATAATTGTTGCAGAGATAATTCCCGTAGTGGATAATTAAATTCTAACCCCATTAGTTCTTGAATTGCCAATCGCTGAGTCTGCCCACGACCTAATAATCTCAACCACAGGGTATAATCATCTTGAGGCAATTCGCTTGTGACAACGATCGTTGTACAAAAAGCAGGGGCTAAATCATAAACACCAGAAATATTCCGCGTAGAAGGTTTTGCACCACAATCAGTCAAGTTCTTGGACATAATTGAAGGCACAATAATTAGCAGGGTTCGATCGACAACTTCTTCTTCTTCTTCATAATCTTCATTATTATTATCTTCCTCCTGCTCATAAACTGAAATTTCATCTACAGGCACGATCCCGCCATCAGCTTCTACCTTCCATCGCAACCAATGATTCATACAGGTTCGCATTTCCTCAATAGTTGGACTCCAGCGCAGTGGTTCGATGATACAAGGCACAAACAACAATTCTCCCAATAGACCCAATGATATCCTCGATCGATTAAGATCTGGTTCAAATAGTACATCTACTAATTCCGCTTCACCAGTCACTTCAGGACTAACCATTATTCGTTCATTCCCCGCTGTCGCAGTCTTTAGCACCTCTGTACTCCAATTCGATCTTGAGGGTACTTTATAAACTCTGAGTTTGGGATCTCGCGGCACGGGTGTATTGAGATAAACCGTTCCAAAATTACCGAGTAACGCCGAAAGATAGTGTTGAGCAAAAATAGCAAAAGCTGTACGTGACATGGCTAGTGACTACAAAGAACTATCTCAATTCTAAGACACGATCGATCTTGACCGCTAAGATTTGGTAGGCTACATCTGATTGTCTTATTTTTGATTTCCCATGAAATTGTTACACCGTCCCGATCTCTTCTGTTGGTCTGAGTTCAATAGCGTTGGCGGAGCCTCTCCTTCGGAGAATCGACCTCTGGCAATAACTTCTGTTTCATCAGATCAAAATTTTTAAACCCATAGCTCTGACGAATGATTAATTTTATTTTTGTATTGATCCCTTCAGTTACTCCGCTAGTTGTTCTATTATTAAAGTAATTGCAAATCCCTTCTAAGTGAGAA
>JANNDL010000034.1:0-11502 GCA_031387665.1 Chamaesiphon sp. OTE_75_metabat_95
AGGGGCATTCCGACTAGGTTTTTTACCTTTGGGTCTTGGTGTTAATGGCTCATCACTTTGGCTATCAAATGCTGATAAACACTGTTCAATTTGTTGGTCGCATTGTTGAATTTGCTGTTGATAGGTATCATACAAACTCAACTCCTGTTTGAGGACGAACAGATGCTCAACTCGGTAATCCCCGACTAGTGCTGCGGCGATTTCGGCAATACTGCGTTTAGCGCGAGGATCTTTCAATAAAGCCAATCGCTGTGGGTCGCGCTCACCCGCCAAGATCGCCCGAATAATTGCCATTCCAGTTACTCCAGTGATATCACTGACAACCCGATGTAATTGTACGTTCATTTCAGTTAAGGCTTTCTGCATCCGCTGAATATGAACACTGTCTTGAAAAGGTGCTCGACTTGGGGAAACCCCAAGATCGCACTTTCCGCTGGCACTTTTGGTTAGACGGTCGCGCTGTCGAATGTAGCTCCGAAATACGCATACTTGGTCGTCTGGACGGAACGAACCAGATAGTAGTCCATAGCTGTGTAATTTTTGCAGCCACTGACAATCTAGAACATCGCTCTTGCGACCAGGTACTGTCTTCACGAAGCGAGCATTTACCAGTCGCACTTCTAATCCACTCGTTTCCAATATTTGGAACAGGGGAATCCAGTATACTCCGGTTGATTCCATTGCTACTGTGGTAATTCCTTTTTGTTTGAGCCACTCGGCGATGGCGTACAAGTCTGCTGTAAAACAGCTAAACTTCCGCACTGGTTCTGGATCTAGTTCGGCGGGGATACTTACCCAATGCTCCGATCCTCCGATATCTATTCCTGCTGCGTAGGGATGAATTTTATTGAGATCCGGTTCTGCTGGTAGTTGAACCATTTTTTCCTTCTTGTGGGTGAATATGTGCTCTGACCTGAGCGGGTCGCTGTAAAATCTTCTAAACGGGATAGGGTATTTATTCCTTCGCCAATCTTGTTACCACGGATCTCAGAACCATGCTCCTATTCGGGCTGCTATTGCACCAGTGAGGCTTCGGTCTTAACTGTTAGAACACACCTCTACCATAATCGCTTGCCAGTGTCCCAGAGCAGTTTCTTTCATCCTTTAAACGACATTTATGTCGGTTTAGTTGCTCCGTCAGGAGACAACCCAACACTTACAAACATCGCGGGTGAAATTATTGGGGTGTACTAGCCTATAGCTATAAGTCCAATAAACCAAAACTAATTTGAATTGCTTTATCGACTTCACTTAGTTTTGCTGAACCGATCGCGCCAATTCGTCGAATCAAACGTTGTCTATCTATGGAACGGATTTGATTCAACAAAACTACCGAAATTGTCTTCAATCCACCTTCTGGTGGCTCTATTAAAACCTCTGTAGGATATAGTCGATCGTCAAATTTAGATGTGACTGCTGCAATAATTGTAATTGGACTGCTTTCGTTAGCAATATTATTCTGGATGATCAATGCTGGGCGGGTTTTACTTATTTCTGAGCCAATCGTAGGGTCAAAGTTGACTAGATAAATTTCTCCCCGAATTGGCTGAATTATTCGTTGGGCTGTCATACATCTTCATCCAGTGCAAACCATTCTTGTGTGAGAGCTAAATCTCTTTCTGCACGAGCGATCGCGCCTTCTTTGAGTAAATCACGTAAAGCTTTTTTATTCGTCTCGTTAATGTAAAATTGGATAGCTTTGCTAATAAAAAGGCTAAGATCGCCCTGGGGGGCTAATCTATCGATTTCCACTAGGGTATCATCAGGCAGATGGATACTAATATTTTGGGACATTGATCGATGTAATATTGAAGATGTTTTTATTATATCTGTGTTGCTGATTCATGGCAGCAGCGAGATTAGCGATGTCATCTTTCATTCTGAGCGTTTTTTCGATCGAGAAGGGCGTACCTATGAGTCTGTAGGATTACATCCCGATCGATTGATGGTGTTGCACTTCGATTCTCATCGTGAGAGACTACCGCCAACGAACATCACCCACTGTGGTTACAGTGAAATTGTTGGGTTTCGGTGTACCTCAACCCAACCTACAGATCTAATTTCTTGGTAGGAATTTGAGATCCTCTTTATCGACAGACCCTACTCAGCCAGTAATTATCTTTTTCCTCTTTTTCAATGAGCTGCCATCTTCAACAGCGATTTTTATGTGGTTGCGCTACTATCATAGGTAGTAAATGAATTAAATCGAATTATGGAACCTTTGACTTTACTTTGGGGTTTGGCAGCTACTGCTATCACTATCGTCAGCAAGGGCACCTTGACGAAGGTGGGTGAAAATATGGCTGACGGATCAATCGATAAGTTGTTTAAATTCCTCAAAAATAAATTACCTGATAGTGTCAATGTAAAATTAATAGAAACAGGGATGAAGATCGACTACGGCAAGGCATATTTGGAATTAGAACCAATTATTAGTAAGGATTCTACAGCAGTCAGTCTATTTGAAGCAGTCAAAGCTCACATTAATGATGATCCAGAACTAATGGATAAAGTTAACGCTGAACTCAATTCTCAGCAAATACAAATTTCTACAGTCATTGAGAATTGGAATGGTATTAATATAAAAGATGTTAAAACTGTCGATTTACGAAGAAGCAAATTTACTTTTTGACTGACGATTGGCAATGAAGCACAGCTTCTAAAGGCGAAGCATCTTCTCTTAAGTTACCTGAAAATACAGCTCATAAGATTTATAATTGTGAGTGGTGGATGTGGCTGTATATTGATAGTTGTGAGGTATCTTCTATACCCCGATTTGCCACGTCTTCAACTAGCCGCTCCAGCTCTTGATGTCCAGTCAGATAATATATCAATTGCTTCCGATCCTAAAACGCTAAGATTTGTAGGGGGTAGCCACCATGCTCCTCTTCAGATAATAGATTGGAATACAAAAAAAATACTCAGACCTTTCGATGACTCATCCAAAAATGCTTGGGGTGTAGCCATTAGCCCAGATGGAAAAACGCTTGCTAGTGGACATCGTGACAGCACAATTAAATTATGGGATATGGGAAGTGGAAAACAGTTAAGTGTATTTAAAGGTCATTCAGGAGAAGTACGTTCCGTCTCATTCAGTCCTGACAATAATTTTTTGGCTAGCGGAAGTTCTGATAAAAAAATTAAAATATGGAGATTAACCGATCAAAAGTTAGTTCATACATTTGAAGATCATTTAGATACAGTAACTTCCGTAACTTTTAGTCATGATGGTAATTTATTAGCCAGTGGAAGCGATGATAAAACAATTAAGATATGGAACGTTAAGCAGAAGAAATTAATTAATACTCTTAAAGATCACTCTGCTCAAGTTTTGTCTGTTGTTTTTAGTTTTGATGATCGGCTACTTGTTAGTGGAAGCGGAGAAGATGCATATACGAAAGAGCATGAGGATAGCGTCAAAGTCTGGAATATAAGAACTGGAGATGTTTTACATACATTCACTGGACATCTTAACTGGGTATGGAATGTTGCTATCAGTCCCAATGGGGAAAAGATTGCTAGTTGTAGTTACGATAGTGGCGTGAGACTGTGGCACACAAATACAGGTCAACTTATTGGAGTTGGACGAGGAGATTATGAAATTGGGCATGACGATGCTAAAAAATGCAATTCAGTTGCCTTTAACCATGATGGAAATATTCTTGTAAGCAGCAGCGATGATGGTAGGCTGAGATTTTGGAACGCAAATGTTAAGTAAACTCCAGGAAAGAAACAAATAGTATTTAAGACTATCTGCTTCTTTTTCGATCCTCATTTCTTTTAAATATTAGTTTTAGTTCCGACCGTTAGCACTGCTGGTACTTCGACCGTTGGCACTGCTAGTGGTTCGACTATTAGCACTGTTAGTGCTTCGGCTGTTAACATTTGAATTGCGTACATTGTAGCAAACACGCACGTTGCGTATCCCATAAAAAGTTTGTCTAGTCTCTACACGACAAACCCGATCAGCGTTAGCCACTTCTGGCCTTATTACAATCGCTGAAGCAGAAAGAAACCCTAGCAACATTGATGAAGCTATTAGTCTTTGCATAAAATATCTCCTAGCCAAAAAATGACGATCAAGAATTTAAAAATGTGCCCCCAATATGTATTGTAATCAATATTTTTAAAGATGGGAATCATAGACTGAAAAATATATATTCATTCAAACTCCAAAATTTTGCTGGGAAAGCCCGTAATTAAAGGAGCGCGGCTATCCGTTGAATTTATTCTCGGACTATTTTCAGAAGGGTGGACAGAGCAACAGATTTTAGAAAACTATCCAACGCTCAACAGTCCATCGGTCCAAGCAGTATTTGCATTCGCGGGGGAATGCCAGGATTTGCATTATGGAAAAATTCCCCTTCCAAAATAGGCTAAAACGGTTTAAGGTGAAAAAGCCTGTACTGATGAACTGAAACGATGGCTTTTTCTGCACTGATTCGCACCCTCGAACGATCGCAACTAGCAGCGGAACTGCTCTCAAAGCTCCAACAGCAGCAGATGCTGCACTTGAGTGGATTGCCGCGACTGCCAAAGGGTTTGGTTGCGTCAGCCTTGGCGCAGGGATCTGGGCAACATTTATTAGTCGTGACAGCTACGATCGAGGAAGCTGGCAGATGGGCGGCTCAATTGGAGGCGATGGGCTGGCAAACTGTTCACTTCTATCCGACGACAGAATCATCGCCCTACGGAGCTACTAGCCGCGAATCAGAGACGATTTGGGGGCAGATGCAGGGGTTGGCGGAGTTGGTAAGAGTGGGCAGTTCGGCTCAATTCGGCTACGCTCACTGCAAGCCGCTCACTGACCTGGGACAAGGGGATTTGCGAGTGGCGGTGGTGTGTACGACTTTGGCTTTGCAGCCGCATTTACCTGCGCCGGAGGAGTTTGCGGCGCGATGTTTGACTTTGCGGGTGGGGGATAGTGGGGATGTGGAGCAGATTGGGATTCAGTTGGTGAATTTGGGGTACGATCGAGTCCCGCTGGTAGAGGTTGAGGGACAATGGAGTCGGCGGGGGGATATTATCGATATTTTTCCGGTGGCGGCGGAGCTTCCGGTGCGGTTAGAATGGTTTGGCGATGACTTGGATAAGCTGCGGGAATTCGATCCCAGTACTCAGCGTTCGTTGGATAAGATTGAGCAGTTGGTGTTGACTCCGGTGAGTTTTGGGGAGTTGGGAGTTGGGAGTAGCTCTTTCAGAGCGGCTACGCCAACGGAGTTCGGAGTGGAAGAGGGTGGGGAAGATGGGGAGAGTTTAGTTGGGAAAACCGATAACTTTACTTTAAGTCAGCAACCTCGATATTCTTTGATCGATTATTTGCCGGATGATTGTTTGGTGACAATTGATGAATTCGATCGATGTGCGGCGCATAACGATCGATGGTGGGAATATACACAGGAAGAGTGGGAAACATTGCCGCCAGAAACTCCGATTTGGCATCAGAAGTTTAGTGATAGTATTGCCAAGATTGAGGAGCGATTTAAGTATCTGAGATTGGATGAATTGGCGGTGAGTGGAGAGGGTTTGAATCTAGCTTGTCGATCGATTCCGACGATTCCCCATCAGTTTGCTAAGATTGCTGGAACTTTACGGGATTATCATAGGCAAAGTTATTCTAGTTGGCTAGTATCGGCGCAACCATCTCGATCGGCATCACTATTACAGGAGCATGATTGTCCGGCTCAATTTGTTGCAAATCCGCGTGACTTTCCGGCAATTGATAAGTTGCAAATCCAGCATACTGCCGTAGCAATTAAGTATTCAGGTGTGGCTGAACTTGAAGGGTTTATTCTGCCGACATTTCGGATGGTACTTGTGACCGATCGAGAGTTTTTTGGTCAGCAATCTCTAGCTAGTTTTAGTTATGCCCGCAAGCGACGGCAAGCAGTATCAAAACAAGTCGATCCGAATAAATTGCGTCCAGGTGATTATGTTGTTCATCGCAATCATGGACTGGGGAGATTTATTAAGTTTGAAAGTATTCAGACTGATGATACTTTGCGTGACTATTTGACGATTCAATATGCTGATGGTTCGCTCAAAGTTCCCGCCGATCAGGTGGGGGTATTGTCGCGGTTTCGGCAGGGATCGGGATCTAAGCCAGAACTGAACAAATTGTCGGGACAAGCATGGGAAAAGACTAAGGCTAAAGTTAAAAAGTCGATTAAGAAACTAGCCTTCGATCTGTTGAAACTATATGCAGATCGATCGATTAAGCAGGGTTTCACTTATCCACCCGATGCCCCGTGGCAACAGGAACTAGAAGACTCATTTCGCTATCAGCCGACACCGGATCAATTGAAGGCAACTCAGGATGTCAAGCGGGATATGGAGAGCGATCGACCGATGGATCGGTTAGTTTGTGGAGACGTTGGTTTCGGTAAAACTGAAGTAGCAATTAGAGCAATATTTAAGGCTGTAACTGCCCACAAACAGGTGATTTTCCTCGCACCTACCACAATCCTCACCCAACAGCATTATCATACCCTCCAAGAACGATTTGCCCCCTATCCAGTGAATGTAGGATTGCTCAATCGGTTTCGGACAGCAGAAGAGCGTAAAAATATTCTCCATCGACTCAAAACTGGTGAACTGGATATTGTGATCGGCACTCATCAACTATTGAGCAAAGAGCTTAAATTAAAAGAATTAGGCTTATTAGTCATTGATGAAGAACAACGATTTGGGGTTAATCAAAAGGAGAAGATTAAGACGCTCAAAAGTGATGTTGATGTGCTGACTTTATCGGCGACACCGATTCCCCGCACACTTTATATGTCTCTGTCTGGCGTGCGAGAAATGAGTCTGATTATGACTCCACCACCGTCTCGTCGTCCAATTACTACCCACTTATCGCCATATAAACTCGAAGCGATCGCCACAGCAATTCGCCAAGAGTTGGAACGGGGTGGTCAGATTTTTTATGTGGTGCCACGCATTGATGGCATTGAAGAAACTGCGGCAAAAATATTGGAAGTAGTGCCCTCTTGTCGGATTGCGATCGCCCATGGGCAAATGGACGAATCAGAACTAGAATCAACGATGTTGACGTTTAGTAATGGCGATGCTGATTTATTAGTTTGCACCACAATTATTGAGTCAGGATTGGATATTCCCCGTGTGAATACGATCTTGATTGAAGATGCCCATCGATTTGGCTTGTCCCAACTTTATCAACTGCGGGGACGAGTGGGAAGGGCGGGAATTCAAGCTCATGCTTGGCTATTTTATCCGAAGGAATCAAGTTTATCTGAGCAGGCGAGACAACGTTTAAAAGCGATCCAAGAGTTCACCCAATTGGGTTCTGGGTATCAACTGGCTACTCGCGATATGGAGATTCGGGGCGTAGGTAATTTATTAGGTGCAGAACAGTCGGGACAAATGGATGTGATCGGGTTTGATTTGTACATGGAAATGCTCCAAGATGCGATCAAAGAAATTCGCGGACAGGAAATTCCGCAAGTCGATGATACTCAAATTGACCTCAAAGTTACGGCGATGATTCCGGCTGATTATATCTCTGATTTAGAGCAAAAAATGAGTGCCTATCGCTCGGTAGCTGCTGCCGACAGCAAGCAAGAATTAGTCAATATTGCGGCGGAATGGAACGATCGATATGGTGAAATTCCCAAGCCAGCGCAGCAGCTATTTCGGATCGTTGAACTTAAACAAATTGCCAAGCAGCTCGGCTTTAGTCGGATTCGTCCTGATGGTAAGCAGCACGTTATTTTAGAGACTCCGATGGCGGAACCAGCTTGGAATTTGTTGGCAGAATACTTGAGTGATAGTGTTCGATCGCGCTATGTTTATAGTATGGGTAAAGTTACTGCTAGAGGATTAGGTGTGTTGCGTCCCAGTGAGCAGGTAGAGACACTTATTAATCTGCTCAGTAAAATGGAAGGGGTTTTGATGGCGAGTAGTTCAAGTTCTTAGGTGATTCCCCTCAATAAATATACCGTGGGTTCTGGTTTCGACTCCGCTCAACCACCGATGGTTGAGCGGAGCCGTTGGCGATAGCCTGCCGTTGGCACAACCAAAACCCAGTATAAAACATCAACCAATTCTAAATTCTAAAATCTGCCCTTGCTCACTGCCAAACTTGATTTGCATTCCCGACTGAAGTGGAAATTCCTGAGCGTGAATTTTTTGCCAATTACCATCAACATCGAGCACATAACTGCCAAAACGGGATGAGTCACGCAGGTAGTAAACTCCACTCACAAGATCTGTGTTCGAGAGCGATCGATAGACGATTTCCGCATGATATTTGGAGATCCACGGTTCGATAATTACCAGATCATTATCTACCCATCTACCCACACGCATCAAACCTCGATCGATCTGACAATTGGGCTGATTTTCAAATCCAACCGAGCGCAAATATGCAGTGGGAATAATTTGCGGAATTGAGGGAATTTCAGTGACGGCTTGAGTCAAAGGTTGGATTAGTTCCCCATCAAATTCTGGGTGCATGTACAGAATTGGCAGCGTCCAGGCGGGTTGATTGAACTTGTATAAAATTAGTAACTGTTGTCTAGCAGTGGCAACAGCTCGATCGATACTCATTCGATCGGTTAGAGCCTGGGTAAATGCTTGAATGAAGCTCAGAGCTTCCCTGTCAGCGATCGGATCGCGCATTGCCAATACCGCTGGTACACCGTAATGCAGCAACACCTCAGCCAGACTACTGCGAGACACAGCTTGCTGTTGATGATAATAAGGCTGCGCGCCCCAGCAAGAATTAAATACAGCTAACTTGACACGACACCGCACGAGTAACTGTGCCAGTTCTGTGCCATTAATTCCGCCCAAATCATTGAGCATTAGTAAGCCGCCATCTGGAGCTGGAATACCGTGCCCAGCATAGAAAAATAGATTATATGGCTGACTTTCTAGCTTGGCAATCAGTTCGGCGGGACTGGGTTGAATCAACGTGTCCACATTACAGACGGCTGGATTGAGATGATTGGGCGGATTGAACTGACTGGGAATGTGATTCTGCAAGACTTGGGCGATGGCGGCTGATTCCTGCTGAAGATCGAGCTGGGGACTGCCAGGGATATTTTGACCGAGAACTAGTAAGATTTTGATCGATCGATCTAGTCGCTGAGTCGGGAGCGGATCGACATCGCTATTTGTGCGGCTAAATAACACCTGTCGATCAAGCGAGATCGCGGGTTTGCCGAGCTGTGGCTGGATGATCTCCCACGGTAATGAGATACATTCTGGATCGCGGATTTCCAGGCGGATACGGAGCATTTTAGCTTGTCCGATTGCCATGCCTTGACTATACGCAAACGCATTTCCCACTTGCTTGGAAAATAACCACTGCCACAAATTCAGCCCCAAATACTGCATCAGATTGGCACTATAGCTGTTGAGGTGTGGTACTTCTACCGGACTAACAGTCGCCAAGTCTAAATCGGGAATGGTTACCTGTTGATGACAGGGCAAGCTGGCAGGCTTGCGTCCAGGACTAAACAACTCCTGCCATCCCAGCCAAATTTGGGAAAGCTCGATCGTCCAGCGACAATTTTCAATCACATAGCCACCAGGATATGGTGCTTTGACCACCCACACTGCATAGTTGTCTAGTCCAGTTGCCTCTAGACGTGCAACTGCAATATTTAGAGAAGGATGTTCATCCACGGATAGAAACTAGAAAAATAGGAATTGAACAGAGTAGAATAGCTGTATTCGTCAGTGCTATTATCCGTGATTTTGCCCTAAAGTCGCTATACTTGCTCTATGCGATCGATATTCAACTATTTAGGATTATGGGCTTGATTGAATTACCGCTCCTCCTGGGTTTGGGTGTAGCAATAGCAGTATTTATTTCCAGATCCAATCAACAAAAACGATTAGAAGCAGCTTTCTACCAATTACTTAGGCAGCAGAATAGCTGTATCTCATTAATTCAGTTGATGGCGATCTCTCAAGTCAGTAGTGAAACTGCCAAAGTATTTCTCGATCGACAAATTCGTTTACTAGATGGTGTTCCAGAGGTTGAGGAGGATGGCGATACTTTTTATCGGTTCCCAAAATTGCGACTACCAGACTTGCTTGTAGATGATGGATGGTAATTTGGTGGATGGTGAACGGTGAATAGATCTGTAGGTTGGGTTGCGGATGCGCTCCGGTCGGGTTCCCCGACCATGGAAGCGCACCAAGCAGAAGAATGAAACCCAACACACCCAACCAACGTGGTGCATGAGTGAGTCGTGAGACAGTTGATGGTGGTGGGATTGGGCGAAAATTAAGGAATGTAATGTTTTCAGGCTAGGGTCAGAAGTGAGTACCGGATCGGGATTATGATGAGAAAAATTTGTAAAGTTTCGTAAGAAAGAGAACTTTAAACATATGCCTATTCCATTATTAGAATACTCTCCTTCCTCTCAAAATACCCGTGTCAAAGGGTATGAGGTACCTGGGGATGAACAAGCACGCATATTTTCGACAGACAACTTACTCTCCTCTGGTCAGATTTCTGACTTGATCGAAGCAGCTTATCGTCAGATATTCTTTCATGCCTTTGCAGCCGATCGCGAAAAATTCCTCGAATCCCAACTGCGAAGCGGTCAAATCACCGTCCGCGACTTCATTCGGGGCTTATGCTTATCCAATACTTTTACCAATAGTTTCTACAACCTCAACAGTAACTACAAATTCGTCACCCACTGCATCCAGAAGGTGCTAGGACGCGACGTGTACAACGAAGCTGAGAAAATCGCTTGGTCGATCGTGATCGGTACCAAAGGTCGTGCAGGCTTCATCAATGACCTGCTCAATAGTGAAGAATACCTGGAAAATTTCGGCGATAGTATCGTCCCCTTCCAACGTCGCCGCGTCCTCCCCTCCGGTGCCAGCGAACTGCCATTCAACATCCAATCCCCTCGCTACGACGCTTACTACCGTCGGAAACTAGGCTTCCCCAAAGCTTCTTGGCAAGCTGCTGTCCGTAGCTATATTCCTCAAGAAGAACAAGCCAGACCCGGATCTCCAGATCTATTCAAAGCAATGGCAAAAAGTCTCGGCGCGATCGGTAATCAACCTCAAGCCATCTCACCTTACAACATTGATTATCGGAATTTAGTACCTCGTCGGTAATTGGTAATTGGTGGATGGTGGATGGCTTGCACTGAGCGTAGTCGAAGTGTGGATGGTGAATGGTGTTTATAAATTTGCCACAGGCAATTTAGAGATCCAAACTATTGGAAAAATCCCCTGCATAGTCTAATGCAGGGAATTTTATACTGTTCACTGTTCACCATCCACCAATTCATTAAGGATTGTTGCGAAGATTCTCATAACCAGAGAAACAACAGCCGAAATTGTTTACTATAAGCAGAATTATTAAACACTAACTAGGAGAGCATCAATGCTTGACTCTTTTTCCAGAGCGGTTGTAACCGCAGACGCTAAGACCGCAGCCATCGGTGGTGCAGATCTAAACGCTCTCAAAGGCTTCATTGCCGAAGGCAACAAACGCTTAGACGCAGT
>JANNDL010000153.1:0-45483 GCA_031387665.1 Chamaesiphon sp. OTE_75_metabat_95
CGATAGGCTTTCTGCATACTTACATTCTAGTATATCAAATGCAAACATTCTATTTCTAGTTCATAGCGCATACTGGTGGGCTTTCGCCCACTCCTGCAAAGCCGTCGTGAACGACGGGGTTTTTACCCAATCTCCCGATAAGGCAGAGCTTTGCGAAGTGAAATAATCCGAATTGTCTTCTCATCTGGTTCTGTGAAAACTACCAGTACAACACGCCCATCAAGCATTCCTAGTCCAATCCATCGTTCTTCTCCGTAGTCTTGTCGTTGATCTAGAGAAATTCGTAGTGGTAGTCTAAAAACTTTTACTGCGTCTGCAAAATCAAGTTCATGTTTAGTAATATTTACTTGGTTTTTTCGCTCGTCCCACTCAAATTCCATGCTTTAATGTTAACGTTTCACCCATACTCTGGCGATACCCAATTCTAACGCGGCAATCAACCCAGGTAAAGTATACTCAGTCGCTTCAATATCGACCTTACCTAGTAACTCTCTACAAGTAGCCGAAGTCTGGGGGCCGATCGAGGCAATACACACTCGTTCTTGCCAACCCGATGGTAAACTGGTGCCGATGAGCTGACAAAAATGTTTGACAGTTTTGGAGCTGGCAAAGGTAACAATATTGATATCCTGTTGTTGTAATGCTGATAATATGCTGGGATCGATCGAGTCTGGACAGCGAGATTGATAGGCAGCTACTTCTACAATAACCGCGCCTAGCTCAGTCAGTTCTTTGACTAATACTTCCCGTCCACCTGTCTCCACGCGGGGAAACAAAATTCTTTGCCCAGCCGGAGCACCAGGAAAATTACTAACTAAAGCATCAGCAATAAAATTAGGTGGGACAAAATCAGGGGTAATCCCATGCTGTTGCAGGGATTGAGCAGTCTTTTGACCGACTACGGCAATTTTAACTCCAGCCAGCGCGCGACTATCTTTACCAGCCTGTTGAAGTCGAGAGAAGAAGGCATCTACCCCATTAGTAGAAGTCAGAATTAGCCAATCAAAGTCAGCTAGCTTGTGGATTTCTCGATCGAGATCATCCCAGTTACTTGGCGGTACAATCTCTAGAGTGGGCAGTTCTAATACCTTAGCACCACGCGATCGCAGCAGCTCTGAAAATTCACTTGCTTGCCCACTGGCACGAGTCACTAGGACAGTCTTACCTGCCAGAAAGGTCGCATGGGAGCTATGTTCGATCTGCGTATTGGACATGCCAGATGTCAAATATGTGCGTAATCCCACCACCTGCCCAACAATAATTACTGCTGGTGATAGCTCCACCCCAGCAGTTTCCGCCATTACTTTAGCTAAATTCGACACCCAAACCTGTTGCTGGGGAGTGCCCGCCCACCGAATAATCGCAATTGGCGTACTGGCGACTCGATCGTGCTTTAATAACTGAGCTACCACCTCCCCTAATTGCCGCGCCCCCATTAAGATTACCACCGTTGGCATCCGCGCCAACGCATCCCAATCGAGATCGTCAGGCAGATGCGCCGTCACCACTGCGAACCCGCGACTCAACACCGGATCCGTCAGCGGAATCCCCGCGAGTAACGGCGCGACTAATGCCGTCGATAATCCAGGCACTACCTCAAACTCACAACCTGCCGCCATCAACGCATCCAGCTCGGCTGTCACTCGCCCAAAGATAAACGGATCCCCACTCTTGAGCCGCACTACCACTTTGCCCGTTTGAGCATATTCCACAAGCAGCAAATCGATCTCTGCCTGGAGCATACTCGGCTGTCCGCCCCGCTTACCAACATCCACCAACACACAATCACGGGGAACTAATCCAAGTAAGCCTCGATCTACTAAAGCATCATAGATCAACACCTCAGCCAGAGCTAGCACATCCTTTGCCCGCACGGTTAGATAGCCAATATCCCCAGGTCCAGCACCGACAATATATACTTTGCTCATCTTGGCATGGGTGCAACAAAAAGGACAGGAGATATAAATAATATTAATATTTGTTATCAACTATTATTTACTAACTAAACCATAAACCTATTACATTATCACAAATTGTCGATAGGACTCGCCAATAATGACAAATTAATGTAAGAATATAATATGATTCTCCACTGGCAGCTTGGTCATCCCAATTATGTCAGCAAAAACTGTGTAACAGCGAATGGATGTAGTCACCAACATCAGTAGCATCACTACTGGGTTCGGAATTCATTACCAGGTAATAGCTTTCATCAATATATAAACTTTTCTAATCAAAAAATTAACATTGTGTAGATAACTATATGGTCTTGCCAACAAGTCATAGATCTAGACGCTCGATTGCTTTTATAAATAAGGGACATAGTGGATGAACAACGGCAAAGTCAGAATTTACGAACTGTCAAAGGATTTAAACTTGGAAAATAAGGACATATTGGGAATCTGTGAGGACTTGAGCATTGTGGTCAAAAGCCATAGCAGCAGTATCTCAGAAGCAGAATCAGCACAGATTACTCAAGCAGCAAACACAAAATTTCCCGATCGACAAAAAACGCCACCAGCCCAGGTTCAGCCTGACAAAGTGGTAGCTCCCGCCGCGCCAAAAAGTGAAGCTCCCAAAGCACCTGCTCGCGTTGCAGAAGCTGTCGCACCTGTTAGTGCGCCCAAAGCACCCCAACGACCAACCGAACCCAAAGCCCGAATCTTGCAAATCGAGCACAAAGCGGATAGCCCAACGAAGCCATCCTTGATGCCGCAACCACCAGCCGCACAACAGCCCCTACGACAGCCAGCCGCACCCGTAGCTGCCAGTCGTCCCATCAGCCGTCCCACTCCAGTTGCTGAAGGAACGCCCCGCCGTGCAGACAGCACCGCAGAAGGCGGTACTGGAGGTGGCACAGTTCGGGTAGCCAGAGCTGCAACGCCAGTTGCTCCGCCAGCACCAAAACCCCAATTATCAGGGCCGCCAGCCCGTCCTAGCGGCTCAGATAGCGCGGGTGACTCATCGGATCTCGCGAGTATTGATAGCAACTCACCACCAGTTGCCAGATCTGCCGCGCCCAATAAACCCATTCCTAAAGCTCAAATCATTCGAGTTGACTCTGCTAGCCGCCCCACCGTTGGCGCACCATCGGCTCCCAGCACTGGAGTTGTGCGTCGTCCCGTCGCCAAAGCTGAGAATGCAGCACCACCCCTCAATCGTCCCCCCGCACGAATCGTCCAGATCAAGCCCCAAGGTAGTGGCCCCACCAGACCTGGCGCACCTAGTAAAGATGCTGCGGCTGGTGACAAGGATGATAATATCCCAGCAGTGGGAGTCGATCTCGAACTCAAACGCCCAGCACCAAGAAAGCCTGTAGTTGGCAAAGGTAAAGGCTGGAGTAAGGAAGAGGAAGAAATTGAAACCGCTAAGGCGAAAGTTCAAGCCAAAGGTAAGCGCGTTAAAACAGTCGTCATCGATGATGATGACGATGATGATGACGGCGATGGTAACGATAATGCAACTGAAACAATTGTAAGCTTGTCGATCGCCAGACCTGCGAAACAGAAGATGGGTAGCGGCGGTGGAGTAAGACCTCCAGCGGTGCCAGCGCAACGCAAGAAGCCCGTGATGAAGGGCGACCAGCAAGCCAAAGAACGCGGTAATAATAACAAACGGGGCGAACAGAAGAACGTTGTCGAGAAGCCCGAATCGATTACCCTCATGGGCAGTATCACCGTCCGCGATTTAGCCGAAATGCTGCTCGTGCCGGAAACTGAGATCGTCAAACAGCTCTTCTTTAAAGGGATTGCGATTAGCGTCACCCAGATCCTGGATGTCGGTACCGCTACAATGGTCGCCGAAGAAATGGAAGTTGCTGTAATCACTGGAGTCGAGCAAGCAGCGGCAACGAAAGTTACCGAAATGCTCGATCTTGCCGACTTTGACCTGCTCCAACGTCGTCCCCCAGTCGTGACGATTATGGGACACGTAGATCATGGTAAGACTACTTTACTCGATGCGATTCGATCGACCAAAGTTGCTCAAGGAGAAGCTGGGGGTATCACCCAACACATCGGTGCTTACCATGTAGATATCGACCACGAAGGAGCCACTCAGCAGGTCGTCTTCCTCGATACACCTGGGCACGAAGCCTTCACCGCCATGCGAGCACGGGGTGCGCGAGTCACAGACATCGCGATCCTCGTCGTTGCGGCTGATGATGGTGTCCGTCCCCAAACCATCGAAGCAATTCGCCACGCTCAAGCAGCCGAAGTACCGATTATTGTCGCTATCAACAAGATCGACAAACCAGGTGCCAACGCTAGCCGCGTGAAGCAAGAATTGATCGCCTTCAATCTCCAGGCAGAAGACCTTGGTGGTGATACGATCATGGTCGAAGTCAGCGCGTTGAAAGGTGAAAATCTCGACACCCTGCTCGAAATGATTCTATTAGTAGCAGATGTCGAAGATCTCCAGGCGAACCCAGACCGAACTGCTCGTGGTACAGTCATCGAAGCTCACCTCGACAAAGCCAAAGGCCCTGTAGCGACCCTCCTTGTCCAAAATGGTACCCTCCGCGTCGGTGAAACCCTCGTTGCTGGACACGTATTTGGTAAAGTTCGAGCAATGGTCGATGACCGACTCGCCCGCGTCGAAGCTGCTGGCCCATCCTTCGCCGTCGAAGTCCTCGGACTCAGCGACGTACCTCAAGCTGGTGATGAATTTGAAGTCTTCATCGAGAAAGAAGCCCGCGCTATTTCCGGTGTCCGTTCTGCCGAACGCCGTGATTCACGTCTCCAACAGATGATGGCTTCCCGTCGCGTCACCCTGAATAGCCTGTCAGCCAAAGCTCAAGAAGGCGAACTCAAAGAACTCAACCTGATTCTCAAAGCCGACGTTCAAGGTTCCGTCGAAGCGATCCTCGGTTCGCTCCGTCAACTTCCCCAAAACGAAGTTCAAGTTCGCGTCCTCTTCTCCGCCGCAGGTGAAATCACCGAAACTGACGTAGATCTAGCCGCAGCCAGTGGTGCCGTCATTATCGGCTTCAACACCACCCTTGCCAGCGGTGCCCGTTCTGCCTCAGATGATGCTGGAGTCGATGTGCGTGAATACAACATCATCTACGCCCTCCTCAGCGACATCCAAGACGCGATGGAAGGACTCCTCGACCCCGAACAAGTCGAAGAACCCCTCGGTCAAGTCGAAGTCCGCGCAGTATTCCAAGCTGGACGTGGCAACATCGCCGGATGTTATGTCCTCACAGGTAAGGCTCTGCGTAACTGTAGCATCCGCGTTCAACGCAAAAATCAAGTGGTGTTCACAGGCACACTCGACTCCCTCAAACGGATCAAAGATGACGTGCGCGAAGTCAATTCTGGCTTTGAATGCGGTATCCGCCTAGACAAGTTCAACGGCTGGGAGCAAGGTGACATCATCGAAACCTTCCAAATGGTCAGCAAGCGTCGGACCCTATCGCTTGTATAGCCTGTATAGGTTCTAGCCCTTTTATTTTTAAAAACCCAACATCTCGATCGAGATGTTGGGTTTTTTAGCATAGCAGTCGCCAGAGCGGTGAGGACAATCGTGGGTAATTTATGAATTACCTCTACCCAACTCACCTCAATTTATTTTGGTCTTGCCAATTCTTCTTCTAATAATTGTTTATAAATTCCGCCTAGTTGGGCTGTCATACTATTCGTCTCAATCCCATAACCTAAGCTCGTCCAAGTCTTTGATAGCCGCTTCCGTACTTTTTCCAATTTGCCAGCTTTTAATAGCTCTGGAACATCCATGCCCCAGGCTTCTGGATCACTGAGCCAAGCATAAGCTACTTCGTCTTGATACTGAGCTTCAAAACTATAGTCGCACTGAAAAACGAACAGCACACAATCGCGTTGAGGATGATATCTTTTAGCGAGTCGCTCCCATGTGATATCGATCATTTGATATCGTCCAGCGGCGGTAGAGCAGTTGTTCATATTGGGACCATTGACAATCCGCACGCAGGTACCAGGATGCCGACGGGGATTTTCAAAATGCTTGCCGCCATAGAGTAATGTGTAGGGGCGGGCATCATTTGACTCACTTTTGGAAATCATCCGCATCAATGCGCGAATATGGGGATCGCCATCAGTCATTACCAATGGCAATGCGATCGAATTTTCATCAGGGATATGTGGTTTCTCGACATTTAAGTATTCGGAAATCAGGGGTGGCGATAGTTGTTCGCACCGAGCGATTAAACCGATCGATAAAATACAACAGAGCGCGATGTAGGTCGTTCTCAAACGTTTGTGTTTACGCTTGTCCATGCAGGATTGGGGCTAGAGTAGGGATCGTGAGTAATGGCTATCCATAGCTACACGCTGGCAAACAGATCTTCCCAACTTTTAGCGACTGCTGTGGGTTGACTAATAATTTCAAGTACCTTGTTTCGCGATCGAGCATCAGCGAGTGACTCAACGCACACCTGAGCGACCTTTTGTCTAGGTATACTACCATCAAAGAGGGTATCCGCACCGGACATGACAATGGGGTTGGCATTATCTTCGTTCTTGAGTCCGCCGGGACGAACGATCGTATAGTTGAGACCACTAGTTGTCAGATACTGTTCGGCTTGTTGCTTCCACCACAAAATTAACCAAAACAGATTGAGGGGATGGAAAAAATTGGATACACACAATGAGGAAACAAAGACAAACTGCTGGATGTCTTTGGATCTGGCTGCATCGACTAAATTTTTGGTGCCCTGATAATCTACCTGATAGGGGCCAGTCGGATCTAAACTAGGTTTAGCTCCCGTAGCGCAGAGAATTACAGTGCTGTCACCGATCGCCGTCACAATACTGTCAAAATCGAGGACATTACCCACAATTAGTTCTACTTCTGCTGGTAAAATGGCTTGTGCTTTGGCGATATCTCGCACCATCGCTCGGACTGGAATCTGCCGAGCGACCAATTCCTGGACGATGCGTCTGCCTGTTTCCCCTGTCGCGCCTGCTACAAATGCTTTCATTAAGTTTTCGTTACAATAGACGGTAAATTTAATTCTCTCATTAATTTAGATTATTCAATCTAAATTTTCCGGTTTTCACCAGCTATCGCTTGTAAATATATTTAGCAGTCAGCACACTAACGGGATAATAAAGGGGATGTCAGTAGAAACACTTGAGAAAAATAGCGTAAAAACAATTCCAGCTTTGATGAACTCTGAACTATCACCGCGAGATCTGGGATCGATCGAGACAGATCGGCTCCAACCATTCTGTTTTAGCTATCGCTTCACAGACGCAATGTTAATGGGCGCAAATGTCAAAGCTGTGGGTAAATATCTCGATGCTCATCAGGGCTGGTTTACTCGTTGTGCTCATCCGATGACTGTCAAACCAATTGGCGCAAATGGCTACGATCTAACGATCGGCAAATTTGAGTCCTTTGGTTATATTGTAGAGCCAAAAATTGGTTTGGAATTATTGCCGCAGGAAAGTGCTGTCTATCGGATCAAAACTGTTGAGATCCCCGATTACAAGTCACTGGGGTATGAAGTGAGTTTCAATGCCGAGATGCGACTAGTAGAGACTGTTGACGGGGACAATCTGGGTACTAAGGTAGACTGGGATCTCGATCTGCACGTCTATATTCAGTTTCCCAAATTTATCTACAAGTTACCAGCTAAAGTGATTCAGGCGACAGGCAATAAAGTCTTGAAGCAAATCGTCAATCGGGTATCACGTCAGTTGACTCACAAGGTTCAAGAAGATTTTCACGGCACTTTGGGCTTACAGATTCCCAAACGGTAAGAGGAATGTCGATAAAGAGGTAGGAATAATTAGTTAAAATAAGAACAGATGATTCTACAGATAGAGTCATCTAATACGGATGGATAATCGAGAGATTTGGCGAAATGTTGGTGAAATTGCCTGTAGCTATGGAATTCTGGAATGCGTTGGCGTAGCCTCTCTGCAAGAGAATCGCTGTGCAATTGCTGTAATGCAGTGGTTGCGCGAAAATGGACTAGCAGGGAAAATTCTGAGGCTAAGAACTAAAAGACGAAATGAAGTTTTTATCATTTGCGATCGACATAGCTCAGGAGCATCAATCACAGAAAATGGCACTCACTATGGTGTAGAAGTCTTAGGCAAAGTATTTGATAACTTATCAGAGGAAGGAATACCCAGAGAGCAGTGGATTGGTAGCTTTCACTGTATGAGTGAGAAGTTTATTGTGGACGAATTGGATAGCCTGTAAATAATTGAGATAGCGATGAGTAACTTATTCGATCTATTGCAAAAAATTGAGAAGAATCCTGGAATCTATATCGCTCGTCCATCTGTGAGCGATCTGTTTATGTTTTTGGTGGGTTATGAATTCGCTCGTGGTGAGAGTGATGTAGATCTAACTAATAGCGAAGAATCATTTCATGCCGACTTCCAGCCGTGGTTACAGAAAAAGTTGGGCATCCAATCAGTGGCTTCTTGGGCAAAGATGATTATGTTGACCTGTAATACCGAACAGGAAGGATTTAACCAATTCTTCAAGCTACTAGATGAGTTTCGGCAACAGAATATCGATCTCATTGCTGAAATGCCAACTCAAGCCAACGAATTAGCATTTCAACAACGATAGATCGCAAAAATTATCTTATTGACTCGCCCAGTGGTTAGCGACCTCTAGAGCGGCTGCTACGACTCGAAAATGTTCATCGTGCTGGAGCTGGGCGATCGCCTGCTTTGTAGCGGGATTTTGGAGGCTCTGGAGGGCGATCGTTGCGCGCCAGCGATTGCGCCAGGAGGGGTCGTGAGTCATGGCCAAAAGTAGTGGTAATGCTTGGGCTTGGAATGGAGAAGTTAGGAGAGATCCCAGGGCTAGGATGCCCACTTCTTTGACTGATTGGGTGTCATCAGCGATCGCAATTGCGGCAGTAGTCAGCAGTTCGGCGTGGGAATTGGTATCGATGAGCAGGGGGATAATGCTTTGCCGCACTAGCCAGTTATCAGTTTTCTTAAATAAATCTACCAGTAAGGGGATGGCTCGATCGCCAAAATCAACGATCGCATTTGCCGCTTCACCCATCACATTGGGATCTTTATCGTTGGTAATTACGTCTGCCAATAGTTGAAATGCAGCTTCGACACGGTGGTTGCCCAGTCCCATTACTGCCATCCGGCGGTGCATGAAATCGCTGGAGTCTAATAACTGCGAGAGGAGTGGGACAGCAAGCTCGGCTGGAACTTGCGCTAACCTGTCCAGTGCTGCTCGTTGGAGATCGATCGCGTTTCCACGCAAATCTCGATCGATTTGCTCTAAATCTGGGGGTAATTGATCGGGGTCAGACATGCAGTTGGTAAACGTTGGGGAGACATCTAGATTTTACCAAATCAAAATTGATCCGAACAACTAAAACGATCGGCGAAATAGTATTCTTAAAACTATCCATGCCCGATCGCTAATCGATAATTTCTGCCTGATGGTCATCTATTTTGTCTTCTTGACGATTTCTGCTGCTACTTACGCGCTGTTTAGTTTGGGGTTAAATCTCCAGTGGGGGGTGACGGGACTGATTAATTTTGGTCATGTAGCGTTTATGGCGATCGGGGCGTACAGTACCGTGTTGCTGTCGATGCAGGGGGTGCCAATGCCGATCGCGGTGCTGATTGGGGCTGGTTTGTCCGCACTATTGGGCTTATTAATTGGGTTTTCGACGCTGCGATTGCGGGAAGACTATCTAGGGATTGTGACGATTGGGGTGTCGGAATTAGTCCGGCTGGTGGCAAAGAATGAGGCTTGGCTGACGAAGGGGACTTTTGGGGTGCAGGGTTATCCGATTCCCTTTACTTGTCGGGAAGAGTATTCACTCAATTTGTTATCGCTTACTTGTCCGGTTAACTCTCAGCCGGAGTACCCAGTCAAAATATTGATGATTGTGTGGTTGACGGTGATTTGCGGTTTGGCACTGTGGCGATTGTGGCTGTGGATGAGAGTGGAAATATCAAGAGTAGTAGCTGGATCGATCGGTGGTATTTTTGTGTTGATAATATACGTTTGTGGAGCCTTGTCCCTCTACACTTACGATCCGCGTGCGGGTTTAATGTTATTGACTTTGACTACGTTATTAGTAGTTTATGTTGGTTTAGAAAAATTGGTTCATTCGCCGTGGGGAAGGGTACTAAAAGCAATTCGGGAAGATGAAGAAGTGCCTAGAGCTTTGGGTAAGAACGTTTTTTGGTATAAGCTGCAAGCGTTCATGCTAGGTGGATCGATCGCCGGAATATCAGGGGCTTTTTATGCTTGGCAATTTAGCATGTTCCCTGACAATTTTGAACCACTGGTTACATTTAATGCGTGGATTATTATCATGCTCGGTGGAGCTGGAAATAATCTCGGAACTGTAATCGGAGCAGCAATCTTTTGGGGCTATTATGAGATAACGCGGACTGATTTCTTTAAGGGGATATTTACTGCTTTACATCTGGATGATACTCAGCAAGGAGCCTTTCGGATCATGATTATTGGACTGATTTTGATGTTGTTAATGGTGTTGCGCCCGCAGGGTATTTTAGGTAAAAAAGAAGAATTAACCTTAGGCAGGTAGTTTAGTCGATCGTCGATCTTCAGGATACCGACCAGCAATTATGCTACTCCCTTCCCGCCAGAAGAATATAGATAATATTACTGTCTGAGATCTTTTTTTAACCGCAGAGGCGCAGCGATGTCCGCTCGTCGGGGAACCCGACGGTTTAGCGGCGTTTTTATTCTCCTGGGGGAGAGGCTCCGCCAACGGGGGTTTCCCCCGAATAAGAAAACGACAAGACAGCGAATCAAGACAGAGGGCATAAAGAAAAGGCTAATTTATAGTCTTTAAGCGGGAAGGAAGTAGATAGGTGTCCTGACAGTTAAAACCGAAGCCTCACTGGTGCGATCGCCAGAAGTAGTCCCTGAGCTAATTAGATCAACGGTACTCATATTTGACAATTAGCGGCTTGACCATTGCGGGAGAGATCGAACTGACCCGATCTGTCGAAATTTCGTGAACGAAGGGTTTCGATTCACCAGGTTCTAGATCGATATTCACCGGAATCACCGTTTGTTTAATTGCGGTGTCGTTGGCAATAAATTTTGCGACGATATAATAGATATAATGTGCGCGTTCGCTGCGGTTATTGATAAACCCTTTGACAGTTAGCAATGATTTATCTGCACGATCTTGAGTGATCGTAATCCCTTGCAGTCGCAAGTCCTTGTTGATCTCAATGTCTGCCAAACTACTGCCTAAGTTTTGCGCCAAGACACGATCCTGGTGTCTTTTTCCTGGTGCAGCAGCCACTCCACTCTGTGGAGATTTTGCCTTAGCGGAAGCCTGTTTTGCCACTGATAGATCGATCCTAACGTCTTGAGCTGGAGATTCGATCGCGATCGAGATCCAAATCGCACAAATCGAGATGATTACAGACAAATATTTACTGGTTTTAATCCAGTCGGCTGTGTTTGCAGATGTGTGTCTTGGCATACCGATTATTTTAGTAGGTTTGCTTTGGAAATCGGCAAAGTTCGATCTAGCTTCCGCATATTGGCTTGGGCAGATTGGCTGGGCTTCGAGCTAAATCAGCTAGGTATTCGGTTGATGCTGATTATGCTTTTGAATTGGTTGCAATCTGTATTTAGTTGGGATCGGATCTGGCAGCAGATCCTCCAACTCAAGCAACGATGCCAACTGGAAATTAGTTCTGACTGTGCTCTCTTATTTGTACCCATTCACACATAAATAATTACGATCTTCAGCTAAAATTAATTTCAAGACCAACAAAGTTATGTCACGAAACCAGATCGATTGGGAGAATACTCAGGTATTTGTCAATTGAATACATTGTCTGGCGATTTCTGACAATAATTGCTAACTTATAAAGACATTGTGTAGAAAATTCACCCAACTAACTTAAGTGAGTCACAATAGAAGATTGTGGAATTAATTGCCGAGGAAATTTATTGATGCAGCCGATTCGTACATTCAATGTTTCTCCGTCCCTACCAGCCGCCCTCCAACCCCTACGGCAACTTGCCTACAACCTCTACTGGGACTGGAATACAGAGATAAAAGAACTATTTAGAAGACTCGATCGTGATTTGTGGGAAACTACTCGTCACAATCCAGTCGCGCTTTTGGCTAGAGTCAGTCAGACGCGCTTGCAAGAAGTCGCTGCTGATGATGGCTTCTTAGCCCATATGGAACGGGCAGTAGGAGAACTCAATACCTACCTAAACGATCGAAGTTGGTACAAGCACCAGCGGACAAATCGCGCTGGGAAAGAATGTTTTGCTTACTTCTGTGCAGAATTTGGATTGGTAGACTGTCTGCCAATTTATTCCGGCGGTTTAGGCGTTTTGGCTGGAGATCATCTCAAATCTGCCAGCGACTTGGGCTTACCCCTCGTCGCAGTGGGATTACTATATCAGAAAGGTTATTTCGCCCAGTACCTCAATGCTGAAGGCTGGCAACAAGAGCGTTATCCCGTTAACGATTTTCATAACATTCCCGTTCAACTCGAACGCAAGGCTGATGGCACCGAGCTACGAGTCGCGGTAGAGTATCCAGGTCGGATGGTATATGCCAGAGTATGGCGCGTTCAAGTAGGTGTTGTATCCCTGTACCTATTGGATACAAACATTGAGCCAAATAGCTCCTACGACCAGGATATTACCGATGCTCTGTATGGTGGCGATCTAGATACCCGGATCCATCAGGAGATCATGTTGGGGATCGGTGGCTTCCGCGCCCTCGAAGCATTGGGACACAAGCCTAGTGTCTATCACATGAATGAAGGACACTCTGGTTTCTTGATTCTTGAGCACATGAAAGTCTTGATGCAACGCGATGGACTATCGTTTGTTGAAGCGAAACAAGTTGCTCAGTCTAGCCAAATTTTCACCACCCACACACCTGTGAGCGCGGGGTTTGATTTATTCCCGCCTGACAAAACGATGTACTATGTCGGACACTATGCAAGTGTCTATGGCTTGGGTAAAGATGAATTTATGGGCTTAGGGCGTGAAAATACTGGAGATTTAGAATCTCCGTTTAGTATGGCAGCCCTAGCAATGAAAACTTCTAGTTTCGTCAACGGTGTAGCGAAATTGCATGGAGTCGTTTCGCGGGAAATGTTCCAGAATATGTGGAAGGATGTGCCAATTGACGAAGTACCGATTACTTCGATTACCAATGGTGTTCACGCCCGCAGTTGTGTCGCTAAATCCGTTCAGGAACTATACGATCGCTACCTCGGCACTGAATGGTCAGAAAAATCCCCCGAAGATCCAATTTGGCATAAAATTGACGCAATTCCCGATGAGGAACTGTGGCGCAATCACGAGCATAGTCGCTCGGAAATGGTGGTTTACGTCCGAGATCGGATTGTCAGTCATCTCAAGGAACGCGGTGCAACCCAGGCAGAAATCAACCATTCTCAGGAAGCACTAGATCCGAGCGTACTCACCATCGGTTTTGCCCGACGGTTTGCCACCTATAAACGTGCGACACTGTTCTTGCGGAATCTCGATCGAATTAAAGAGATCATGGCAGGTACGAAAGGACGTAAAGTTCAATTTGTGATTGCCGGAAAAGCTCACCCCAAAGATATTCCAGGTAAAGCCCTGATTCGGGATATCGTTCATTTCACTCGCACTGAAGGGATGAATTCGGTAGTATTTGTACCTGACTACGATATCTATGTATCACGGGTAATGGTAGCAGGCTGTGACATCTGGCTAAACACGCCACGTCGTCCCCATGAAGCCTCTGGTACCAGTGGGATGAAAGCCGCGATGAATGGCTTACCAAACTTGAGTATTCTCGATGGTTGGTGGGATGAAGCTGACTATGTGAAGACTGGTTGGCCGATCGACAATCGGGAAGTATACTCAGATGAAGAGTATCAAGATGAAGTAGAAGCAAATTCCTTCTACGACCTGTTAGAACAGGAAATCGTCCCCCTCTTCTACGAGCGTGATAAAGAAGGCTTACCCCGTAAATGGATTGCCAAGATGAAAGATGCAATTCGTCTGAATTGCCCGACTTTCAACACCGCACGGATGCTGCGTGACTATGCGACGATTGGCTACTTCCCAGCTAGCGATCGCAACGGCGTTGTCACCGACAATAGTTATCAAGCTGGCAAAGATCTCGCGCACTGGAAAGAGAAGATGTTCAAACAATGGGCGCATCTCAAAATCAATAGCGTCGATGTCTCCGCCCCTGAAGATATTAACGTCAATCAATCGATCGCAGTCAAGAGTCTGATTAACTTAGGTAGTCTAGAACCCCATGATATCCAAGTCGAACTCTACAAAGGTGCGATCGATACCAATGGTAAAATTACTGACGCAGACACGGCTGTGATGACCTACCAGGGCAAAGATAGTGCGGGCAATAGTTTGTATACAACTGAGGTTGCTTACTCCGCCAGCGGGCTGCAAGGCTTGTCGCTGCGGATCTTACCCCACAACCCCCACATGAGCAATCCTTATGAACTCGGATTGATTCAATGGGCGTAGGTAGTTGGTAGTTGATAGTTGATAGTTGATAGTTGATAATTAAAAGTCCTCCGGTGATAGTTGTTATTACTGGGGGGCTTTTGATTTATAGAACTCATCTGAGATCTTTTTAGATCCTGGTGGAGGAGGGTAGGTTTTGTCTAGGATTGAATGTAGCATCGACATTAGATTGCATGAACCTACCCCTACAGATCCATTTGATGAGTCGATGATGCATTTTGCGAACCAACTGTAGGGGCTGGTGTCTTGTCGTTTTTTTATTCGGGGGGAACCCCCGAATAAAAACGCCGCTTCATGCTAACTAATATCGCCTAACACCATTATCTTCCAACAAAACCTGCCCTCCCTCACTAGAAGATCTCAAATGGGTTCTACAGTCATGGCAACTATCAGACTAGTTCGGATATATTAGATCGATAGATGCGATCTCACCACACCTCCTAAACTATGATCCCCCTTAACCTGTCACTCAAAAATTTTCTCAGTTACACCGAAGCGAGATTAGACTTTGCGGGGTTGCATACTGCTTGTATTTGCGGTGCTAATGGTGCGGGTAAATCGTCGCTGTTGGAAGGGATTACTTGGGCGATTTGGGGGAAATGTCGGGCGGTGAGTGAGGATGATGCGATTAGTACAGGGGCGATGGATGTGCGGGTGGATTTCACCTTCCAGATCCATAGCGAAACCTACCGGATTATTCGCAGTCGTCAGCGGGATGGGAGTGGGAATTTGGAGTTCCAGATTGAGACGAGTGGGGATGGGTTTCGCACATTGACGCAGCGAGGGATCCGCGCGACGCAGGTATTGATCGATCAGTATCTAAAAATTGATTACGATACATTTGTAAATTCGGCTTATTTACGGCAGGGAAAAGCTGATGAGTTTATGCTCAAAAAGCCAGCCGATCGTAAGCAGATTTTAGCAGATTTATTGAAGCTCGATCGGTATGAGCAGTTAGCCGATCGAGCCAAGGAATCGGCGAAGCAATACAAGCTTCAAGCAGAGGTATTGACAGATAGTTTGGCGGGAGATCGATTGCAACTAGCTGAGATCGCCGGAATTACTCAGCAGCGGGATGCGACGAAGCTCGAAATCGACAGGTTGCAGCAAGTTCAATCGCTGGAACAGCAGGAACTAGAAGGCTTTAAAGTAATTGTCAGACAGCGGGAAACGTGGCAGCAGCAGTTAAATTGGGAGCAAAAACGCGATCGAGAGTTGACACAATCTGCCGCTCAGATTCAAGCGGATCTGCTGGCAATTACTACAGATAAACAGCGATTGGATGATTTATTAAATCGTGCTGATGAAATTTCCTTAGCATATCAAGTATATCTGGATTTACAGCAGCAATTAGAATCATTAGATCGGAAGTTTGATACCGATCGTCAAGCCCAATCTGAACGCCAAAAATTGCAGCAGCAATTGGATCGTCAAATCCAAGGGTTGCAATTAAGTTTAGGTAAAAGTCAAGCAGAATTAGCTTTGATCATTAAACAAGAGCAGGAGCTAATTGAGATTTTAGCTACGGCTGATACTGTGAGCAAGGGTGTCGCTGAATTAAATATCTGTCGTCAAAGATTAACAGAGCTGGATCGATTGCAGGTAAGTGTATTGCCGCTCCAGCAAGAGCAAGTAAAATTGGTGAGCCAGATCGATCGAGAGACAGCAAAAATCCAAGCAAAACTCAACGAGCTAGTTTTACGAGCACAGCAAGTAACAGCGAAAACGAATCAACAGCCGCAATTAATCGATCGACTGACAGGATTAGATCTTAAAATCACTGAATTAGATCATCAGAAAGTCTATCAAAAGCGGGTTGAGGAAAAAGGACTGGAAAAAAATGCTCATCTCCAACGATTAGATGCTGATATCCGCAACTATCAGCGTCAATTAATTGAACTCGATCGCAAGTTAGAACTACTAGAAGTACCTGATGCTAGTTGTCCATTGTGCGATCGACCATTAGATGAAACCCATTGGCAACAGATTTTAAGTGATGCCAAAATTGAGCGTGAAAATATTGAACAACAGATCTCCGCAACTCAAGAAGAACATTCCCGCTATACCCAAGAGCGTCAGTCACTCAGAGCTGAATACAAGCAATTAGAAACAGCATTAGCTGGCGCGGCAGATCTGCGCGAACAGCGGGGTAAATTGCAGGCACAATTGGATTCGATCGCCGAATTACAACTTAATCTTCAAGAAATTGCGACTGAACAGGATCAGATTGAACTGGCGATCGAATCTAAAAGTTATGTCAGTGAACAAGCATCACAACTCGAAGCATTGGTGATTCAAATAGCAGCTACCCAATATAGCGAACAAAATCATGCCCTCGCACGGGGCGATGTAGATAAGTTGCGCTGGGCAGAAATTAAGCAAGCAAAAATCAAAGATGCTGAACAAAAGCAGCAGCAGTTAATTATCCAAAAAAGTCAGTTAGCAACTCAGATTGCCGCAACCGAACAAGAGATTAATCAGCTTCAAATTGATTCAGATCTACAGATCGAAATCATCGAACTCGATCGACAAATTACTGAACTTGGATACGATCGATCCGAACACGATCGCGTCTCAACTAGTCTCCGTCAATCGCAATCAATCCAACTCCAATATCAAGAAGTTCAGCAAGCCAAACAAACCCAGCCTCAATTATTAGCTAAAATCAACCTATTGGAAGCTAACGATCGCCAGAATTCGATCGATCGAGGTCAATCACAATTAGAGATCGATCGGATCAGTCTGGAGTTTGAAAAAATCCCCGATCATGATGATAAAATTGAATCGATCGAACTCCAATTAGCCGAACGACGGCAACAGCTAGACACCAATTTGGCTAACTTGGGTAGTTTAGCTCAACAACTGACCCAACTTAATAATATTCAAACCCAACTGCAAACACAAGAAGAATTACTAGATACATATAAACAACAGCAAAAAATTTACGATGAGCTAGGTAAAGCCTTTGGTAAAAATGGGATTCAAGCTCTAGTAATCGAAAATATTCTACCCCAACTAGAAGCAGAGAGTAACCAAATTCTGTCCAAACTGAGCAACAACCAGTTTCATGTCCAATTCATCACCCAAAAAGCTACTAAAGCTAGTCGAACTAAAAAAGCTAACGTCAAAAATGCTAAATTCATTGATACCCTAGATATCGTCATCGGTGATGCCAATGGCACCAGATCCTACGAAACTTATTCCGGTGGTGAATCTTTTCGGATCAATTTTTCGATCCGCCTCGCCCTCGCAAAACTGCTCTCCCAACGTGCCGGGACACCACTCCAAATGCTGATTGTTGATGAGGGGTTTGGTACCCAAGATCGGGAAGGATGCGATCGATTAATTGCCGCAATTAATGCAATTTCTGCTGATTTTGCTTGCATTCTCGCTGTCACCCACATGCCCCAATTTCGCGAAGCTTTTCAAACCAGGATTGAAGTGCATAAGACCAAGAATGGTTCACAGCTTCAAGTAATCAGTTAATAGTTTAATGCGAAGGTTGTTTGCCCTCATCCCCAGCCCTTCTGTCTTGTCGTTTTCTTATTCGGGGGGAACCCCCGAATAAGAAAACGACAAGACAGGGTGAGGGCGATCAACCTCCGCATAAAAAGTAAAATGCTCCCGCAGTCTAGTCAATCAAAATCTCATAAACGATCGAATGAAATTATCCGAGCACCACATCACCCCGCAAGTATATATGATCGGTGTTGGCCCTGGCGACCCCGATTTATTGACAGTCAAAGGACAGCGGATCATCGCCACTGCGGATGTGATTCTATATGCTGATTCATTAATTCCCGATCGCATCTTGCAAGGTACTCGCCCAGATGCGGAAATCATTAAAACTAGTCACCAAACCCTCGAAGAAATTATCACCACGATCGAGGATCGCGTCCAAGCTGGTCTAGTTGTCGCTCGATTGCATTCAGGTGATCTGACCTTGTATAGTGCCATTACCGAGCAAATTCACGCCCTTAGAGCTGCCAATATTACTATTGAGCTAGTGCCTGGAATCGGTGCTTTTCAAGCAGCAGCAGCCAAGTTACAAGTCGAACTAACTGTGCCGGAACTAGTCCAAACGATTATCCTCACCCGTCCCACTGGAAGAGCTTCGGCGGTACCAACTGCCGAAAATTTGGCTAGTTTAGCCGCTCACCAGTCGAGCTTATGCCTCTATTTAGCCGCTCGTCATGTGGCGACAGCTCAAGCCCAGTTACTTCAGCACTATCCGCCCGCAACACCAGTAGCGATCTGTTTTCGAGTGGGATGGGAGGACGAGCAAATATTGATTGTCCCACTCACCGAAATGGCTGTGGTGACGGAGCGAGAAAACCTGGTGCGGACGACAATGTACATCATCAGCCCAGCCCTAGCTACAATTGATGGTGAGGTGAACGGGACTCGATCGAGACTATATCATCCCCAGCATCAACACCTATTTCGAGCTTAACTTCGCCTGTGGACTATAGAACTCATTTGAGATCTCTGGCGTTGCTGATTTAAGGTATGAGTTGCCCTCACCCCGCCAGATCCTGCGGCTCTGGCTCCCCTCTCCCAAGCTTGGGAGCGTCGTTTTTATTCTGGGGTTCCCCCAGAATAAGAAAACGACAAGACAGAGGGGTTGGGGGTGAGGGCAAAATCTATGCTTCATACCCCAATTCAGCAACGCCAGATCTCTCAACTCAAACTGACTTGTGTATATACGGTAGCAACGAAGAGCAGGGGTTTAAAGCCCCATCCTAATAACCCAATTCTCTGCTTGGTGCATTTTTACCGACGGGGAACCCGTGCGGTAAATGCATCCGCAATTCTCAATTAATTTAACGGCGTTTGCGCGCGATCGCTCTGTTAATGGCATCTTGCCACATGTCCATTACCCGTTCTACGCCAAATCGATCGAGGATATTTGGAGCATTACTTGCTAGCTGCTGACGTTTAGCTGGATCGGACATGAGTGAGTCTAGTCCCGCCGCGAGCGCATCAATATCTTCTGTTTTTACCAACACACCATTTACGCCATCCTCGATGATATCGCTTGGCCCGCTCAGACAATCGGCGGCTAACACTGGCAAGCCAGCAGCCATTGCCTCACACAAAGCCATTGGAAAACCTTCAAATCGTGATGGCATCACAAATAAATCGGCTCGATCGAGGTATTCTGGCACATTGTCAACTAATCCAGGTAGATGAACACAGTCAGTAAGTTTTAATTGAGATCGGAGCTGTTCGAGTTCCGCTCTCATTGGACCTTCACCCAGAATGGTGATCTGCCAATCAGGATGTTTAGCCTGAATTTTGTGAAAAGCTTGCAACAACAGGTCAAAGCCTTTCTGTGGGTGGAGTCTACCAACTGCAACTAAGCTCGGAGTCTGGAGCAACTGCGGTACCGATGCCGTTACTGCTGATGCCACGACCGGATTGGGCATCACAATGGTCCGATACCCTTGCTCTGCTGGATAAAATGGCAGGGCGTTTTGGGTCAATACTGTAATTAAATCGGCGTAGCGATAAGCCGATTTCATAATAAATTTCCAGATTTTGTTGGCATCATTGCAGCCAGGATAGATATGCTCGCTGATAATGACTGGGATCTTCGATCCCCAGCAAGCCACAATCGTGGAGACATTGACCGAATTCATAAAGCTGATCACCACATCAGGCTTACTGGCAATAATTGCCTGTCGGAGTATTTGCACCCGATTCCAGTTGTTGCGGATTGCTGACAAAAGATTGGTTGATTTGACCGCTAAATCCAATGACTTGAGCTGAATTCGCGGATCTAGGGCATAAAAAGATTCTTTTGTCGGTGCAGATAACAGAATCAAAGTTACGCCCCAGCCTTTACTGACCCAATAACTGGCAACGATCGACATCACTCGTTCCGCGCCACCACCACCTAATCCATAAATAACTAAAGTAATCTTCATTAGTATTAATTATGCTTACAACTAATTACATCAGCAGCAATTGCTGCAATGAATTTTCGATAGATTGGATCGCGATAAATCATCATACTTTTTTCTAGACGTTGATCTTGACAGATTACGGAGATATCCAAATAATTTCTAAAGCTAAGTTATCACAATATTAGCGCAATTAAATTTTTTAGTGAGAAATTAGATCGATAAATCTCTACAACCAAAGCTACTTACTTAAGTGCAGAATCAACTGGCAAGTATCATACTTTACCAATCAACCAGATGATTAACAAAGAGCAGGGATATCCGTAATTCTCAATTCTCAATTCTCAATCCTCAACTAATCTAACGACCATCAACAACAGCTAGACAATTGGTATCATCCGATCGAATCAAGTCTACATGATGCATACCAACCTGATTAAATGGCATCGTGCCCAACTCAAATATGTAGTCTCGATCGTGCTTGATTCTTGTTTCAGCGTAGAGATCTTTGGTGAGGGATTCAATCTGAATTGCTATGACATTATAGCCATAATTTGTAGTGCAATCTTGGGCAAACCGGATCAGTCGATCGTCAATTTGTCTGATTCGACCTGCGGGTCTAGAGATCACCGTGTTATTGCTCACAACTGGACTCATGGGATGCTCTACCCATTCACCCAGTAAGTCGTCAGCATAATATAATTTCAACGTATCGCAAGTCCCTCCGTTTGGTGGCTCAACGCCCACAAATAGCCACCAGACACCTTCAAAGCGCAGAATAGACGCATCGACAAACCGATCGCCAACCAAGATTTCCGACACAAGTTCCCACCCCTGGGGAAAATTTGCGGCTTTATATAGTCGGACTGAATTTGCTTCACATGTTTCAGGAATCATGTACCAATTAGATTCAAACTCAAACACCTGAGGATAGGAAAGATGAAAATTTTCCACCAAAACTATCTGTTGATAATCCCAACTAAGCCCATCCTGACTCCGCGCAAATGAAATTTCACCTCTATTTGTCTTGAGATTTAAGACCTCAAAAAACATCAGCCACTCATCCTGATGTCTAACTACAAAAGGGTCGGCGACAAATTCAGTATAAGCATCAGTGACATCTCTTCTACTGATGGCTGGATTCTTAATTGTTTGGATTGGCTTTAAGCCTAAAAAATGGTTTCCTTGATAGATTGAAATTGACCAATCGACATTACGATTAACCCAAACGAATCGATTCGATAGTTTGATTGGTAGTAGGCAAAAGAAGTCGTAGTAGAATCCTAAGAAAAACCTTTTGATTGATATAATATTCATTTAACTTGTTGATAAAATATTCAGCAGATTCGATTAAATCAAGCCTATTTGCGGCTGCCTTGACGATGCTTACTCGCTCGCTCGATCGCGTCATCCCAGAGTTTCATGACGCTTTCTACACCAAATTGATCGAGAATTTGCGGTGCATTTTTAGCTAGTTTCTCACGCTCGATCGGATTGGAGATCAATGATTCTAGTCCAGTCGCAATTGAATTTACATCCTCTGTTGTGACTAGTACACCATTAACACCAGGATCGATAATGTCACTAGGACCGCTGAGACAATCAGTCGCAATCACAGGTAAACCACAAACCATTGCCTCACACAAAGCCATCGGAAAGCCCTCAATTCTAGATGTCATCACAAATAGATCGGCTTGATATAAATAGTCAGCAACGTTATGAACATTGCCAGGGAGATGCACACAGTCGGTTAATTTTAATTGAGATCGGAGTTGTTCTAATTCCGGTCGTAAATCACCCTCACCCAAAATTGTGAGCTGCCAATCGGGGTATCGATCGTGAATTTGGTGGAAAGCTTTGAGCAATAAATCATAGCCCTTACAATCATCAAGTCTCCCCAGTGAGACTAAACTAGGAGTCGGTAATAATCTTTCGGTGACTACGGCTGGGGCTGGTGGCAGCACTGGATTTGGCATCACGATCGTCTGATAGCCATCTGCCGGATCGTAGAAAGGCACCGCACTTTGAGTCAGTACCGTAACTAGATCGGCATAGCGATAAGACCATTTCATCAGTTTTTGCCAGATCCGACTGGCATCATTAGATCCAGGATAGGTATGCTCGCACACAATTGTGGGAGTGGCTAGATTCCAACAAGCCATAATGTTATAAACATTGACCGCATTCATAAAACTGATCGACACATCGGCTTGACTCGCGATAATTTCTTTTCGCAATATCTTAACTCGTCGCCAAGTATTCGCAATTGATGTAAATAAATTGGTTGAGTTGCTAGCAATCTCTAAGGGCCGGAGTTTCACACGAGGATCCAGCGGATAAAAAGATTCTTCAGTGGAATCAACCAACACAATCAACGTAACAGTCCAACCATGACTGACCCAGTAATTAGCTAGGATCGACATTACCCGTTCTGCGCCGCCACAACCTAAGTGATAAATAATTAAGGTGACTTTCATGAATATAGTGCTCTCAATAATCGGGTAAAGTCGATCTGCCTGATTGAGATCTCAATTCCGCTATTCTCATAGTGCCCAGAATTGACGATCGAATCAATCATCTCAATTAAAAACTAGTTAATTGCTAGTTACCTGCGGAGGTGCTGTCGCAAAGTGGGGCTGATTTAAGGTATGATTTGCCATCACCCCGCCATCACCTGCGGCTCTGGCTCCCCTCTCCCAAGCTTGGGAGCGTCGTTTTTATTCTGGGGTTCCCCCGTCTTGTTGTTTCTTTATTCGGGGGAAACCCCCGAATAGAAACAACGCAGAATAAAAAAACGACAAGACAGAGGGGTTGGGGGTGAGGGCAAGATCTACGCTTCATCACACAATTCAGTAACTCTAGTAAATCCAGTCTTCTCAATCATCCCTCGGAGCGGATCGTTCGCCCGTACCGTCATCTGTACCTGTTTGGCACCATACATCAATAAGGCATCATTGACGACCTGCTGGATCGGCAAGTGAGTGTAATCTGGCGGTTGGCTAGTCGGATATACAGAGTAATCGTAGATTAAAGCTGATGCTGGCTCCAGCTCATCTGCTGGCTGTTCCTGACGTTCGACCAGCCAGCAGGTAGAGCGTAAGTGACCCTGCTCAACCAAAGTATAAACATGGTGCCCAGCTTCCAATCGGGATAGACACAGTGACAGGAACTCTTGGCGGGTGGGAACCAGATCGACTGGTTGAAATAGGAGTAAATCCTCCAGACAATCTCGATTGAATAACGTCCCATCCGGCGCGGTGCTGGCTGGGTCGGCGGAGTAACAATAGAGTTGCTCCGCTCCACCCTGCTGCTGTTGCCATGAACTTTTTGACCAATCGATCGCGTGTCGTAGTCGCAGGCGGCGGAGCTGTCTGAGCGATGCTTCAGCCGTGGTCGGATCGATTTTCACACCGCGCAGCATGGTTTTGAAGATCGATTTAGACTGAACTTTCAATTCGGCGAGCTGTTTTGGCAAAGTTCGATCGCTCAGAAAGATCGTTAGGATATGTACTTCGTCGCGATCTGTCGCAAATCTTTCCTTGTATGGATCGCCGCCTGGAGTCAGATCTAGAGTCTCGAAGCCCTGCTTGGCAAGTTCTACGCCCAGCATCAGGAGCTGTAATTTGCCTGGAGAATGGATCGCATAAAAAGGTGAATGTGCGGGGATCCCTAAACCACACTGCTTGCCATCACTCAAGCCCAGGTGCGCCGCCACCACTAGATCGGCGACTTTTAGCACTGTCACATGGAGTAAATCCGGCACCGCCATTAATGCCAGATAAAATGACTGCCGGAGTGGATCTGCCTGAAAGTAAACCGAATCATTGACGGCACCCTGGCGGAAATCATAATAGGCGATGATTCGATCGAACACTGCTGCCAATGCTGGGACTCCATGCAGTTGCTCAAACTCAACTTCGCCCAGCCGCTTCAACCGATTCAACCGACTCTTATTGGCACTCTTTTTCAAAGATTTTCGCAGATTTTCGCCATCCCCTAGCTGCATCAGGGGGCGAGTCCACGGCACTATTCTACTCTGGTTGGCCCAGGGCTGATCCGCTGCCAGCCATTGTTTTGGAGCTAGTGGCGGCAGGTACTCAAAAGTTAGGGTTAGTCCCGCAAAACTAGCTCTGAGCAGATCCATTGCTGCGGCAATAAACAGATCCCCGCGATCGGCTGTAGCTAGCCAAGTGTGATACTCTGCTTGCTTGGCACCAGCAAACAGCAGTTGCTGGGAATCGGGAGTGATGGCTAGAGTCAATAGTCCACCCAGGCTGCCATCAGCTAAAGTTTCAGTGATTAATAACGGCTGGAATTGCGATCGATAAATCTCATACCAAATTGTGACGAAATCAGCCCCTTGAAAAATCGTCGCCCAGGGACAGGAACTATAAAGAGATCTCCACTGCTGCTGAAATGCCTGATTCCCCAATAATGCTTCAGCATCAGCACCAATAAGTAGATTGAGCGTCATAAAAGTATCGGCGTGATTGAGCTTGGAGATTAAGAGTGACCGGAAGGGGAATCAGAACTAACTATCCAGAGATTGGAAACTTTAAACCTAATCTGAGTAAAACTTCTGTACGCTATGACCTACTAACCCACCCATCAATAATACAAACACAGATCAGCCCTTGTCAATGCTAATTATTTGCAGCACATTGGGTAACGACAAGTCTGGAGCCACTTGTCGTTGATGAGTTGACCAAAAATTACTTGGCTAACTGAACTGTGCGGTTGAGTGAGTTAAATCCAGTTTTAGCTTCCCAAGTTTGTTGGTTTGCCAAGCGAATCGAGTATTCTGGACGGGTTGCCAGTTTGGGCAGCGGATCGGGGAGATTGAGCAGCAACTCATAGGAGCCTGGGGGGGCGGCTGGAGGCACTTTGGCGCGGATGTCTACAGAAACTTCGCCCACTTGCGGTAGCCAAAATCGCGGATCGTGAGTTCTGCTCAAAGCTTTGAGAATCGGCAGACGGTAAACTTTACCAGTCTGCTGATGACGCAAGACTAGTTCGAGACTGCGAGGATTAAATGGGCTGGCATAACCAACATTTTTGATGACAAAATTACCATTTAACTGGCGATCTCGCTGGATTTGGGATGAGAAACTCGATCGCACCAATTGCAGTCGATAGCCCAACTTTTTGGAGATGTCGCTGTAACAACCTTCTTGCCGCCAGCGATTGAGATCGTCTTTGTAAAAATCGGCATTGAGATAGCTCCACTGAAACCTGGCGAGTTCAGCTACGGCTGTCGGACAATCGCTCCGGTGTTCGCTGGGGGTTGCTTCACAGGTTTCACCGCCGACAGCCACGAACGGCGCGGTTTTGCTAATGTAACTTTTGAGTCCCGCCAGATCGGGCAGGTAAGTTCCCGCATCAGACTGATTTGCCAAAAAGCAATCATTGTGAAATCCGACTCGTGCTTGACGACTGCCGCGAAAGGCGGAGCCAATCGTCAGCGGTTGGGGATAGCTAGTCTTGATATCGGCGGGATAGCGGAGCTGCACCATCCGATTGGTCGGCATAGCAGTCAATAGGGCTGCCAAAATTTTTGCTTTGGGCTGGGGTCGATCGAGTCCACTCCGAGAACTGTGCCATTCCCCCCAAGCTCCGATGAAACCTGCTTGTAAGACCGCAATTACATCAGCATTCTGCTGGAGAATCGGTTTGAGCTGGTTGATATGTTTGAGGGTCAGATCGAGGCTCGCATCTGGTGCTCGATCCATTTCCGCCGCACCATTGGGAAAGTTGTAAGTAAAGCGGGGGATGACTTTGATTCCAGCTTGGCGGACTAGTTGCAGTTGTTGATTTAATTGGCTCAGAAATGCTGGTGACAATGGCCGATTCCGATACTGATCCAGCCGAATATTCGCGCTGACGATCGTTTGACCTTTGGTGCGGATCTCACCAAAGTCTCGATCGTTCATCAGTTCGATGTTGCCATAGAATCCCCGCTCTGGATTGGAAAATTCTGCCGTAGTCGGCGGATAGCTAACGATCAATTTGCTGGCTGTAGCGGATCTCAGGGCAATCTCTGGACGATCGATCGGTGCTGCTGATAGATGATTGTTCACAGAGCCGATCGAGAGCATGAGCGCGCTGCTGCCGATCTTCCAAAGCCAGTCAAGATAGCGGTTCATGTTCAGTCCGGTATTTACTTATTTTGAGTCAATCTGGTGACAAGATCGTACCTACGATTAGATCTTGACCTTCGATCTTGTTGATTGAATTTAGCTGCTATTTGTTTCGATCGTGCTAACTTTCAAGCGAAAGTTAGTTTTTCCAGCAAACAGGGCATACTTAGTATAACTGGTTACTTAAGTAAATCTTAATTATTCAATCCACGCTTAGATTGCAGGGATTGTCAATGAGTCTGGGCACTATTTGACCACCAGCGGTGATATTGGGTCGTTTTGCGGATGTTGGGACATAATAGATCGACTAGGATAGGGGTTGATATTGGCTACCCAGCTCAAAAAATAATCAAAATTATTTTTAATCTAGTCTAACTCTGCCGATCGAATCTAAATTTAGCCGATTCTTGCACAACGCTACTCGACTAGAAATAATCGAGTTATTTATTTGTAAATTCTATGGCAATCAGTGTATTAAACCAATTTATTCAACCCCGAACTAGATTTCAAGTACTGCTCGATCAGTATCAATATCTGCTGTCGATCGCGGCTACTTTTCTCTTCTTTTCCAACCTGCCTGACTACTTATACGCAGCACCGATTATTCCAGTACCGCCCCTAGTCTGGATCGGACTATTGGCAGTGATGTCACTACCATTTATCAAAAAAGCCGCTAATATTCCTAAACCATTATTAGTTTGGATGGGATTCTACCTGATAATTTCGATGCTATCGCTGATGACAGTTAGTGGTGATGAATTATCATTTACTGATTTTCGAGCGAAGGCTTTATCAGTTATATTCATGTTGTTGATGTACGTCCTGTATCAGCAGAAATCTGTTCGTCACATCCGATATACGATGATCGTGGTGGTCGGGATCAGTGTGATGAATAACATGCTGGAGTTATTAAGCCCCAGGATGTTTTCAGAACTAAACGTCGGTCGTCCTGCCGGATTTTATATCGACCCCAACCAGGCTGGGTGTGCCATCCTCCTGGCGATGCTATTGAGCATCACCATCATCAAAAAGCAGTATCGCTGGATGTCGATCTTGGTCGCGGGGATCGGGATTATGGCGACGTTTTCACGGGGAGCAATTCTGGGCTGGGCACTATGTACGCTGATCATGATCTTTGGTCGGATCCTGTCGGATCAGCGGCGCAAGATTATCGTACCAGCAGTAATCCTGATTCTCTTTTTAGTCTCAATCAATCCACTGCGATTACTGTCTGATTATTTCAAAGGCGATCCCACTGGAGCTAATTGGGATATTGTCAACAGACTCGAAGAGTTTCAAAATCCCACGGAAACAGCCAAGGAAGACTCTGCTGCTTCCAGACAAGCAGTCGCCGCAGGTGCAATGGTACTATTTAGTAACCACCCGTTCTGGGGCAATGGATTGGCATCAACTCGGAAGTGGATGGTCGCCGATATCTCCACTCACAACATGTATCTCTATTACATGGCAGACCACGGGATTTTGGGTATTCTTTTCCTTCCTGGTGCCATCTTTGCGGTTGTTTATCGCAATAAAGGTGAAAATGCCACAATTCTGGTCTGTTTCGCAGTTTTTATTACTTTGTGGGGACTGTTTAGCCACGAAGTTTTGGCGGAACGCTATACATTAGCGAGTTTTGCATTTTTAGCCGCAATGAATACTAATGAAAAATGGCATCTCAAATATGCCAACGCGAGAGATCAAGCTGGATTACGACAGTCCAGAGCGCAGCGATTGTTGCCGCCATCGCGCGATCAGCGGGGGTCTCAGCTACTCCTCCCACCAGGTCGAACCAAGCAAGAAGCCCAAAGATTGTTGCCACCAGCTCGCAACCAAAAGTTCATTCCCCCAGACCGAGATTAAACCAATCAATCGCAACTTAATGAAGACTAATCGCTGGCACAAAATCACTAAATTCTGGCAAAATAGCTCTACCGGATCGATTAACCAGAAAATTTTTAGTGCCGCGATTATCGTCGCCGGAGGCACTGCTTTTGTGAAGGCAATTGCTGTAGTCAAAGAACTCATGGTTGCGGCTCAATTTGGAACGGCAGACGAACTAGATGCCTTTCTGATTGCCTTGATTGTGCCATCTGTCCTGATGAATGTGATCTCTGGCTCTTTCAATTCAGCGTTGATTCCCACTTATATCCAAGTTACAGAGAAGGAAGGCAAGCAAGCTGCCCAAAAGCTATTTGCTGGTGCCTCAATCTGGAGTGTGGGATTAATGCTGGTTACGACTTTTTTATTAATTGTGGGATCGCCACTTTATCTACCGTATATTACCAGTGGCTTCTCACCTCAAAAGTTGGATCTGACCTATCGTTTATTGTGGTCGATTTCACCGATAGTTTTATTTGCAGGTATCAATGGGATTTGGGCAGCAGTTTTGAGTTCTGGCGAAAAATTTGCCCTAGTCGCCCTAGCCCCAATTTTGACTCCAGTAATCACGATTGGATTACTCCTAACAACTAAGCAGTGGGGAGTATTTAACTTATCGATCGGAATGGTTGTCGGTCAATTACTTGAACTGATTATTATTGGGATCGCTCTTCACCAACAGGGGGTTTCATTATTACCAAAATGGTGTAAATTAGACGACAATTTACGCCAAGTAGCCCGTCAATATTTGCCGATGATTGGGGCAACATTTTTTATGACTGGTAGTGGTTTGATCGATCAATCCATGGCGGCAATGCTGCCGTCAGGTAGTGTCGCCGCTCTAGGCTACGGCGAAAAGATCATCAGCTTACCGACCGTGATCGCCAGTACTGCCTTGAGTGCAGCGGTAATTCCCTACTTCTCCCAAATGTTTGCCAAGAACGATTGGAAGGGCTTACGTCGATCGCTTAATTCCTATCTGGGGTTGATTTTTGCGGTCACAATTCCATTCGTGAGCCTAATTATCTTATTTTCTGAACAGATTGTCAAAATCTTGTTGCAGCGCGGCTCTTTTACTGCCGAAAACACTCATTTAGTCGCTCAAGTTCAAGCTTGTTTCGCATTAGAAATCCCTTTTTACATTGCGTGTATTTTGGTGGTTAGATTGTGCTCGGCGATGCAAATGAGCAAGATCATCATGTGGGGATCTGTTGCCAATATGGTTGTCAATGTTGGTTTGAACTATGTATTAATGCAGTGGTGGGGCGTGGTGGGAATTGCCTTATCAACTAGCTGCGTATATCTATTTTCATTCTTATTTTTACTATTCTTCTTGGTCAAAAATCTGCGGGCAGTAGAGATGCGCGATCGAATTGCCGAAAATGTAGTCGCTGATGTTGATAGCTAACAGCTACTTTAATCAAATTAGATTCGATCGTCAGCGATACTATAATAGTATTTAGCATCTTTGAATCAAAGTAATAGACAATGAAGACTACTCCCTGGCAAAAAATAGCTAACCGCTGGCAATCTGTCTTAACTGGCTCGGTTAATAGCAAAATTTTTGGCGCAGCAATTATCGTAGCTGGAGGCACTTTATTTGTTAAAATATTGGCGGTTGTCAAAGAACTAGTAGTTGCCTGGAAATTTGGAACGGCGGATGAGCTAGATGCGTTCTTGATTGCACTGATGATTCCTTCGTTGCTGATCTCGGTTATCGCTGGCTCATTTAATTCGGCATTGATTCCAACTTATATTAAAGTCAGAGATCAATCAGGTAAAGCCATCGCGCAAAGACTGTTTGCTAGTGCGACTGTCTGGAGTATTGGACTCCTGGCGATTACCACACTGGTAATTGTGGCTGGGGCACCGCTATATTTGCCATTGATTACGGGTGGATTCTCTGCTCAGAAATTGGAGCTGACTTATCGGCTGTTGTGGGTAGTCTCGCCGATGATGTTGCTCACTGGAATTGGGACAATTTGGGGAGCCGTCTTAAATGCGGGAGAGCGATTCGCGCTGGTTGCTTTGTCACCGATTTTGACTTCAGCCGTGACGATTGTGCTATTGTTGCTCAATCAATCTTGGGGTGTCTTTAACCTCGCGATTGGGATGGTGCTGGGTCAATTACTGGAAATGTGCGTTGTTGCTGGCGCGCTGCGAAAGCAGGGGATTTCATTGATGCCAAGGTGGTATGGATTTGATGCCGATCTCCAAGAAGTCGCTAGTCAATATGCACCGATGATTGCTGGGGCATTTTTGATGTGCAGTACAAGTTTGGTCGATCAATCAATGGCAGCAATGTTGCCGTCTGGCAGTGTCGCCGCCTTATCCTATGGTAATCGAATTATTTCACTGCCGATCGTCATTGCCACCACTGCTTTGAGCACTGCGGTGATCCCCTACTTTTCCAAGATGGTGGCATTGGATGATTGGAAAAGTCTCCGCCACTCCCTGAAACACTATCTGGGCTTGATTTTTGCAGCCGCCATTCCGCTGACTGCCATCGTGATTTTATTTTCAGAGCCAATCGTGCGGCTGCTATTTCAACGTGGTTCATTTACAGCAGAAAATAGCCGTTTAGTCGCTCAGATCCAAGCTTGTTTTGCGCTACAGATACCCTTTTATATCGGCTGTATTTTGGTGGTGAGATTGCATTCAGCCATGCGAAATAACAAAATGATGATGTGGGGATCCGCAGGTAATCTGATTGTCAATATTGGTTTAAATTACTTATTCATGCAATGGTTGGGAGTCGTGGGAATTGCCTTATCAACTAGTTTTGTTTATGTCTTCTCTTTCTTATTTCTACTGTTTTTCTTAGTCCGCAATCTTCAGGCAGTAGATGCTCTCGGTCTAACCACTGACCAAAAGGAAAAAATTGAACAGCTCCAAGAATCTAAGTTTGACAGGATCAACACTGTCCTCACGGCTGAACAGCATCAAGCATTGCAGCAGATGCAAACACAACGGACTGCGGTACCGCAAGGTATCAATGGGGTGAATTTAAGTGCAGATCAAAAGAATGAATTACGGACGATTAGACAAGCACATATCCAGCAGCTAAAATTGATTTTGACTCCAACCCAAGCAGCGAGACTTGAACGCATCGGTGGATCTGATAAAGGAATCTCGATCTTATTTCTCCGCAGCTTTAGCAATCGACAAATGGCAAAGATGAATTTCAGCTCTGAGCAGAAGCAGCAAATTAAACAATTGTTGATCGAGGATCGACAGCAGATCGATAATGTCCTGACTAAAGAACAGCAGCAAAAAACGATCGCGCTCCAAAGTCGCAATCGGGCGGTAAATCTAGGCTGGAAGAAACTAAATCTAACAGCTAGTCAGAAAGCGGAGATGAAAGCTATTCGAGATGCGAAGAAGCAAGAATTGAATTCGATCTTAACTCCAGAACAGCAAGCAAAAATTAAAACTGGGAAAGGTAAATATCGGATTGAGTGAATACTTCTGCACGATCATTCATTGATTAGATAGTCAATGGTGAACGATGGGAATGATAAGTACAGCAAGTATTAACGAGAAATAGAAGATGTCTGAACGCCGAATTGCTTTCTTTTTGCCAACTCTAGCTGGCGGTGGTGCCGAACGAGTCGCCCTAAATTTGCTCAAAGGGATGCTAGATCGAGATGTCTTGCTAGATTTTGTGCTAGCTGATGCCGAGGGGCCTTATTTGGAGCAGGTACCGAAGCAAGTTCGGCTGATTAACTTGGGTACGGGGCGAGTCACCAAGGCAATTCCAGCTCTGGCAAAGTATCTCAAGGAAGCAAGGCCCGTGGGTCTTTTGTCTCATATGAACCATACAAATGTCGCAGCAATCTTGGCGAAAGAGCTAGCGCGCAGTAAAACAAATTTGGTGGTGGTCGAGCATAGTACCCTCTCAGTTGCCAAATCCGACCTGTGGCGAAGTCAGTTGTTGCCGACAGCGATGAAATGGCTATATCCTCGTGCAAGTACGATCGTGGGCGTGTCTCAAGGTGTGTCGGCAGATCTCGATCGAGTCCTCGGCTTCCCCCCTGGTACCGCGAAAACAGTCTACAATCCAGTCATCGATCCAGAGCTACTTGCCAAGGCACAAGAGCCAATTGAGCACCCTTGGTTTGAGCCTGAGCAGCCGCCAGTATTTTTGGCAGTCGGCAGATTGACACCGCCGAAAGATTTCTCCAATCTGATTCGGGCGTTTGCGCTGGTGCGGCAGCAAAGAGCAGCTCGGCTGATGATCTTAGGTGAAGGTGAATTACGGGGTGAATTAGAAGCTGAGATCGCATCCCTGGGAATTGGTGAGGATGTTTCCCTACCAGGATTTGTCCAAAATCCCTATCCATATATGACCAAATCCAGCATATTTGTGCTGTCGTCTCGGTGGGAAGGATTACCGACAGTGCTGATTGAAGCGATGGCTTGCGGTTGTGCGGTGGTGTCCACAGACTGTCCATCTGGCCCTGACGAAATTTTAGTAGGTGGCAAATATGGTCTATTGGCACCGATCGAGAACGCCGCTGCACTGGCAGATGCGATGATTAAAACACTGGATCGTCCAATCGATAAATCAATCACAATCGATCGAGGGATGTACTTTTCGACAGAGCTAGCAGTTTCTAGCTATCTAGATTTACTCTTGTAATGCTAGATAGCCTCTAATGGTTGGAAAAGTCGGTTTTTTGGCGAGGTTTCAAGCCTAAAGCCTGACTTTTGCAGGAAGTCTAATCTATTCTAGTCTTCAAGTTCCCACAGATCCTTGGGATTGTCAGGATCGATCGGTCGTTTGGGATGAATTACCAGTACTAACTTCGCAAGAATTGGCACTTCGGGCGCAGCATCAAACCATTCAATGGCGATCTTACCATCCCGATCGATCGCAAAGTAACTAAACTCATTCCACTCTGTCACACTGCGATCGAGCACCACGATCGTTTCGGGTGGTTGATTGGACATTTTGAATGGCAAATTTTCGAGATCGCCAATAATCGCTACTGGATCTTCAGCCTTGCAGAGTACGCCCCAGCCAGGAAATGTTACCCAGCCACCAGCCCAATTGTTTTTGATAATCTGGAAAGATCCAGTCGCCGCAATTTGGGGGACATCCGCTAGAATACTGCTCGAAACTGGAAACATCCCCGCTAATGGAATCGTGCGCGGTAGCTCTTCATCTGATTCCAACCGATAAATTGGTAATGCTGGAGCTATTTTTTTAGCTGGCGCGGTGAGTGAGGTTAGCAGTTTTTCAATTTGACTACGCGCTTCTTGACTGTGAGCAAACATCAGCCCCCGCCCAATCAACCGCGTTTTTTCAGTCAGATCCACTTGCTGTTTGATATATCGCCAGTATTGATAAGCGATTGCATCACCTGGATGGTGGGTAAAACCGTCTGGCGGCTGGCGCATATACGAAAACTCTTTAAATGCCTTGGCGACTTCTTTGGCACCAGATGAGTCAATATTGCGGTTGCAGAGGTAATCAGCGGTTGCAGCTCTGTCTTCCTGACTCAGAATCCGCAGCTCGTAGAGACTATCACTACCCATCCGCTGGTAGTGAGCCTCAGTCGCTGGTGCAATTCCGACGCTAATCATACTATCGAAAACTTGAGCACCAACTATGATCTGATTTTGCTGAATTGGCTCAAATCCAGTCCCCTCAAAAATATCTTGGGGATTGAGTCCTGCCTTCTGGAGTTGCTGGCAAGCTTTGCCCCAGTTCACCCAGTTGCCTTCCTTCCGGCGCAACATCAGCAGCAGTGCTTCTTTATCGATGGGTGACTGATTTTCAGTGGATTCGGTCATAACTTACGTCTTTTCGTTGGCATAGCCTACCGTAATCGATAGATCTTTATTATCTCACGTGTGGGAGGTGGGGGAATGGGGAGACGGGGAGACGGGGAGAAAACTAATTTACTCACAGCTTGCACCAGTACGAAAATGTTAGCTGGGTGTGTTGGGTTGTCTCCTAACGGAGAGGCTGCGCCAACATTCTTCAACCCAACCTACAGATCTAATAGATTTGGCGTAGAAAAGCTCCATATAGTCTTAATTTGCTTCACTAGAAGCAATTTCTGGGCTGTTTAGCGGATGATAAAATACTTAATTCATCTTATTGTGATACAGATTGAGGTAGCAACTTAATACCTAAATGATTGATCTATATCACATCCAAACCTTCTCTGCATGGCGAAACTAGTCACTTATCCGCTGTTAAGTATCGGAATTACTGCCTTGTATAGTCAGGTTTTGCCTGTGATGGCGATCGCTGCTAGTCCGATCACCAATATTAGCGATCGGATCGTCTTAATTCAAACCAAATCAGGGCAAGGCTCTGGGGTGATCATTAAGCGGATTGGCAGCACCTACACCATCTTAACTGCGGCTCATGTGGTCAGCGATCTCCGTAGTTCGCCATTGAAGATTACGACATCTGACAATCAACAACACACTGGAGAGCCGCTGTTGGTCAAGATTGCGCCGAATGCGCTCGATCTTGCCACTATTTCGTTCCAGAGCGAGCAAGATTATTCAGTCGCTGAAATCGGCGACTCTGGCACCGCTATCAAAGGACAGCCAGTCTTTGCCGTCGGATTTCAAGGCACAGCCTTAAAACTTAATCCAGGCACTGTGGTTGCCACCAGTCGCCAATCGCAAGATCGAGGCTATGGATTAGCGATTGGAACTGCGGATATTCTGCCAGGTATGAGTGGTGGTGGATTATTCACCCAAGCAGGGACATTAATTGGAATCAACGGGAAGAGTGTTGGTGCTACTGAGATCGCCCCAGTGCAAGAAGAGACTCGGATCAATTTTAAGCCCGTAAGTGGTTTAGCCATTCCGATCGATACTTTCAAGCAAGTTGCCACCAGCCTCAATGTAGATCTGGGCAGCCCAATTCCAGTTTCAATTCCAGCAGGACTGACGGCAGATGATTTTTTCATTACTGCTGGCAATAAATCCCAAAAAGGTGATTATCGTGGCGCAATTGCTGATTATGGCGAAGCTCTTGCCCTAAATCCTCAATTTGAAGAAGTTTACTTTCGACGGGGTGTTGCTCGGACTCTGATCAAAGATTGGCAGGGCGCAGAAGCCGACTATACTAGAGCGATCGCTGCCAAACCCGAACATGCGGAAGCTCATCTACATCGCGGCAGCATTCGCAATACCCTTAACAATTGGCGCGGCGCAAAATCAGACTTCGATATCGCTCTCGCCCTCAATCCCAATAGTTTACCCGCATACATTGGACGTGGAGTCGCACTATGTGAACTAAATGATTGTAAAAGCGGCATCCAAGATTACAGTCGGGCAATTGCCCTAAATGCTACCTATGCTGATGCTTATACCCGCAGAGGCTTTGCCTACTATCGATCGGGAAATCGTCAAGGCGCGATTGATAACTACATCGCCGCAGCCGAACTATACCGTCAACAAGGCAAAGATCGCGATTATCTAGAAACAGTGATCAAGATCAAACAATTGGTTAGGGGATAGAGAGCAGTTGCGTTAGTGCCAATATCTTCAATCTTCTCCAGGCACTATTTCGGATCTTAGGTATGTTCAATTCCCGAATTGGGCAATCCGGCTGCCAGCGATCGCATTTTAAATCCAGCGTGTGCCAATGTCCTAATTCCGTTACTATTAATGATAGCTTACTGTTCATTTTCAACAGGAAAATGGTTGGCAGCAGGTACTAGTTTGGGTGTGTCGGCTGGTGTTTATTGGTGAGTGCAGTTGTTGTACCTCAAGTATGGTGGTTAGGCGAGGGGGCGATTTACCGCATCTTCTTGGTTGTGAATGGATTGTTGTGTTTTTGTTTAGCTAGATTCGCGGCGAGAGGAGATTCTCAAACAGTATGATTACGGTGATTGGTGGAATTGAGCGCAGAAGCTTGGGTATAGGTGCCTGGGCGTTGGTATCTGAAGACGGAACTACTTATGAGCTGCTAGATTGTCCCCGCGATTTGCGTCAAGCTGGATTGTGGGTAAAAGCACAGGGGACACTAAATGACGATGTGATGACGCTGGCAATGATTGGTAAAGTCTTCAATGTGAGTTCTTTTGAGATCTTAGAAAAGCCTGCTTCAGTTGAATAATTTGAGCGGGAAGGGAACTAAACCTTCCTTTTGGTAGATGGATAATCTGGTCAAATCCGTAAAATAGAGGAATACCGCCCTAATAGCACCGGAAATTACTATATTAGGTAATGATCCCAATGATGACAGCTACCCGATTCCCTGTAATGATACACACCCAGCAACTCAATATTCTCCTCGTCGAAGATGACGAGGTGGATGTGATGAATGTTCAACGCGCTCTGAAAAAAAATAACGCAACTGCGACTCTATATCGCGCAGCCAATGGCATCGAAGCTCTAGCCATGCTCCGCACTAATCATCAAATTACTGCCCAAAATAACAGCAGGCTGTTAATTCTACTCGACTTAAATATGCCCAAAATGGGTGGACTGGAATTCCTCAAGGAACTACGTGCCGATCCAGCTTTGTGCAATTTGCCTGTGGTTGTCTTGACCACATCGATGCAGGATAGCGATCTAGCTACTGCTTATCGATACAATGTTGCTGGATATATCATTAAGCCAATTACCTTTGCTAGCTTTGTCGAAACGATCGATGTCCTTAACCGCTATTGGTCGATGTCTGAAATGCCATCATCAGTATAGTGAATAGTGAACAAACAGATCTCAATTCTAGCTACAGAACCACTAAGAGATAAAATCTTTAAAATTCTGATTATTGACGATGATGCTGTCGATCGATTGACGGTAATTAGGGCATTTAAAGGTGCAGATTTTCAGGTAGAAATCTTTGAGGCGATCGACTGCAAGAGTGGAATTGCTCTAGCTATTTCCGATCGGTTTGACTGCATTTTTATCGACTATCGCTTACCCGATGGGAATGGGATCGAATTGCTCCAGAGACTGCGCCAGCAGGGGATTCGCAGCCCCATTGTCAGTCTCACCGGACAAAACGACGATCGAGTCGCCGTCGAGCTGATGAAGGCAGGCTCGTCCGACTATTTGTCCAAGGCTCAGATCTCTCCAGCCCAATTGCGGCAAGTCTTCCAGAATGTGATGCGAGTCCACAATGCGGAAGTAGCAATGGAACTTGCCCAGCAGCAGCGGGAAGAATTATTAGCCCAAAAGGAAGAATTCATCGCCCGAATGACTCACGATCTCCAAACACCTTTAGTCGGTGCAAATCGGATGTTGGAGCTACTTTGTGATGATGTATTTGGCGATCTGCCAGCAATGGCGAAATCCAATCTCCAGATCATCGCTCGGAGCAATCAAGATTTGCTCCAAATGGTGCGAAATCTGGTTGAGGCTTATACCTATGATACAGAAGCTAAACAGTTTACGTGGATGCCGATCGATCTCATCAAACTAATCACCGAAGTAGTCAATGAACTTACCCCAATCGCGGTGACTAAAAATCTCGAACTAAAGGCAAAAATTATCGACCAAGATTACCCTGATGCTAACTTTCAAGTTGCAGGCGATCGATTAGAATTAAAACGGTTAATTACTAACTTAGTCGGTAATAGTCTCAAGTTTACTGATACTGGTAAAATTTCAATTGAACTTACGCCCTCTACCCCAGATTTTCCGACTGTAACTATTGCTATTTGCGACACCGGAGTGGGAATTCCTGAGAGCGATTTAGGCAATCTATTTGAACGATTTCGACGCGGCAATCACAAGCGATCAAATAGTGGACTGGGATTATATTTGTGCAAGCAAATTGTCGCAGCACATGGTGGCAAAATTTCTGTTATGTCAAAAGTAAGTGAAGGTAGCACTTTTTTAGTTGAGTTACCTATTTAGAGAGATTGTCTTCAGAAAATTTTCGCCGAAAATCTATCTATTGGTAGATTTATCGATCGGATAACTTCAATCATAATTAGAGCATGTCAAATTGACTAGTTCTCATAACCACATAATTTCAAGGTATCAATCATGACCAGCCCTAATAAAGGAATTTCGACTCCGATTACTGATACACCTACTCGACAAGAAGATCGCAACCGTTGGTACTGGGGATTCACTGCTCAAGCTGAGAATTGGAATGGACGCTTTGCAATGATTGGATTTTCGGCGATGTTACTAACTGAATTAGCTTCCAATCAAGGTGTTCTCCACTACTGGAATTTAGTGCAGACAGTTGTTCCGCCAATTCAGTAACTAACCCAAGTTGCGACATATAGAACCCATTTGAGATCTTTTAACAGCTCGTGGGGGAGGGTAGGTTTTGTTTAAGATTGAACAGTAACATCGACAATTGCTAGCATGAAGCGGCGTTTTTATTCTCCTGTCTTGTCTCGCTTCCATGGTCGGGAAACCCGACCGGAGCGAGCCGCTGGGGGAGCGGGCTTCCGCCAACGGGGGTTCCCCCCGAATAAGAAAACGACAAGACAGCGAGACAAGACATTGCCCCTACCTGAATTTTGAGTTAGGTAGGTCGGGTTGAAGAATGAAACCCAACGTCCACTCTGGAGATGTTTTGTTGGGTTTCACTTCGCTCTACCCAACCTACAAATTTCTGCTCAACTTACCGCAATAATCTTGATATACTTCAGCTGATCGATCGGCCCTCATCGAAGCATTCCGATTAGCCAACTTTCTTAGGAGACAGGATCATGATCATATTTCGACCCTCCTTTTTGGGAAACTGCTGAACCTCAGCGATTTCCTTGAGATCCTCAGCCATCTGCTTGAGTACTTTCTCGGCGAGATCGCTATGCTGGATCTCTCGACCGCGAAATGTGATAGTTGCTTTGACTTTATCGCCAGATTTGATAAATCGATCGGCTTGACTGACCCGTACTTGGTAGTCATGTTTCTCGATCGTGTAGCGCATTTTGACTTCTTTGAGTTCGGCAGTATGTTGCTTCTTCTTTGCTTCGCGAGCTTTCTTTTCTAGTTCAAACTTATATTTCCCGTAGTCCATAATCCGACATACAGGTGGATCAGCTTTATCGCTGACGAGTACTAAATCCAGTCCATTCTCATCAGCGATTCCCTGCGCCTCTTGCGGCGTAAGAATGCCGAGTTGTTCGCCATCAGTACCGATGACCCGAATTTGGGGGAAGCGAATCCGTTCGTTGATTTGGGGAAGATCGCGGGTGCGTCTTTTTTCGATGATGGGTGATTTAATAGCTATGGGATTTTCTGGTGGGTAAGTGGTCTGGTTATCCTCAATTACAGCTAACTGTAAAATCGGTTTAAACTAAATGAGTGACATTACTATTTAGATTAATATTTATATTTTACCCAAGTTCCCAATATTCGGAGCAAAAATTTAATATTTTTTAAGCTTAATTGACCTTTTTAGGGTATTGGGAATTTTGTTTGATTCTGGCTGTCCTAACAACAGGCAAAAGTAGGAGACTGTATGCTGCAAACTTGGCATCAAAAAGTAGGAAATCAGCGAGATTGGGTCTGGCGGGGTTGGCAAACTCGCTACACCTATCAGCGGTGCAGTAATAAGGATAGTAATGCTACGCCAGTACTGTTATTGCACGGTTTTGGCGCGTCGATCGGGCATTGGCAGCACAATTTAGAGTTTCTGGCTGCTGAACATACTGTCTACGGTCTGGATTTCGTCGGTTGGGGCGGATCGCGCAAGCCAAATATTACTTATAACATTGACCTTTGGGTCGATCAAGTTTATGACTTTTGGCAGACATTTTTGGGTCAGCCAGTGATTTTGGTTGGCAATTCGATCGGTTCTTTAGTGGCGCTGGTAGCAGCAGCGAGACATCCAGAGTTGGCTGCTAGTCTGATCATGATCAGTCTCCCCGATCTATCGGCAGAGCAAGAAATGATTCCCACACCGCTCCAACCCCTGGTGAACGGAATTAAGCGCATAATTTTAAACCCGCCGCTGCTGCGGACTCTATTTCGGATTGTGAGCCGTCCAAAAGTTGCCCGCAAGTGGGCGCAAATTGCCTATGCTAATGCCGATCGAGTCACAGAGGATTTAATTGACATATTTCTGACCCCAGCGCGTGAGCAGGATGCTCAGGCTGCATTTGTGAAGATTATGCAGGGGATGACCAGTAGTAATTTTTCACCAAATATTCGCAAATTATTGCCAGGGATGCAGATTCCCATGCTCTTGCTGTGGGGCTGCGAAGATCGGATGATTCCGCCTGGAACTGCTGATGTGTTGATTAAACTAAATCCATTGCTGGAGCTAGTCAATTTGGAAGCTGCTGGACACTGTGCCCATGATGAGGTGCCTGATGTTGTGAATGCGAAGATTCGGACTTGGCTGGATTGTCTGGATAAACCCCAGCCTCAACTTTTGCTGCCAGCAGGAACGTTGGTGGGATTGGAGCCAGAGGAACAGTCAGGTCTGAATCTACAAACTCAAGATCTTCCCGATCCTTTACTTCCGACTCCCAACTCCCAACTATCTACCCAATCGTAACTTGGTCGATGCTAACATCAGTTGTGCCAGAAACACCGCTGGCTAGCTCAACCATCCGATCGAGAATTTCTTGGCTAGGAACTTCGCCTTTGAGCACAACACTACCACCAGTTTGAGCGACCCAAAGAGTTTCTACGTCAGTCACAGACGCATCTTCATCAAAAGCTAGCGCGACACGCTTAGCTAGACCACTTTGGTCGTATTCGCCATTGACTCCGAGCCTTTCTGGGGCTATTTCTCCACCAGTTTCGGGATCTGTAGCAGCTGCGACAGGATTGACTTCAGCATTTGCTGGTTTTTCCATGCCGAACATTTTTTTAAAGAAACCCATAATTGCAATACTCCATGTAGAAAGATAAACCCTCATCATTATGTAGGGTATTTGTGACAAAAACCAAACCCGATCGCAATTTTTTTACGATTTCGATCGCAAGGAATTGGTAGACGATATAATGCTGAGGCTAAATGGTAGGTATTAGGTATTAGGTATTAGACTTTAGGCTTTAGGTTTTAGGTTTTAGGATTATGATACTTAGTACCACGCCCTAATCCCTCATCCTGACTTAAATGAAACACACCTTATCTGTTTTGGTTGAAGACGAAGCTGGCGTTCTGACGCGGATTGCTGGATTGTTTGCCCGACGGGGCTTTAATATCGAGAGTCTGGCGGTGGGGCCTGCGGAGCAAACGGGTCGATCGCGTGTGACAATGGTAGTCAATGGTGATGACCATTCGATCGAGCAGTTGACCAAGCAACTGTATAAGCTAGTCAATATTCTCAAGGTTTTGGATATTACGGATATTCCTTGTGTCGAACGAGAATTGATGCTGCTCAAGGTCAATGCGACTAGTAACCATCGATCGGAAATTATCGAACTTGCCAGTATTTTTCGGGCGCGGGTGGTCGATGTTGCCGAAGATGCGGTGACGCTAGAAGTAGTTGGCGATCCTGGTAAGATTGTGGCGATCGTTCAAGTCTTACAGAAATTTGGGATTAAAGAGATCGCTCGGACTGGCAAAGTTGCCCTATCAAGAGAATCGAAAGTTAATACTGAGTCTTTGAAGTTGTAAACTGGTAGAGGCTAGTTTATCGACAATAGACTCCAAATCAACTACTAGTATTTTAGATTGAAATCCTGTAGCTAGTTTTAACAGCTTTAGCGAGCGTAAATTATTTTGGCAGGTTCTCTTACAATTGCGGTTTTAGCTGACTCTGCGGGTTTATTTCCGCTATTGAGTCAGTATCTAGATGACAAGCGTTATGTCTTGCAGTACTTTATTAGTCAATTAGAGTTTTTAACGCATATCCAAACAGCTGAGCATGAGCCAGATTGCTTGGTGTTTTACTCCGAACAGCAACTGCTCCCGGTGATTAATCATCTTTACGATCGGGGTTTGATTTTGCCTGTGGTGATCATTCATCGATTAGTTGCCCAGAATTTACCAAGCCCAGCGCCACTGAGTAATAGCCCCGCTTCTAGCAGCTATACTTATCAGCCATCTGAAGTAATCTTGGCAGTAACAGAAATGTCTGAGATTAGGGTGGCGATTGACAAGGCAATTGCCAAGTTTTTGAGCTTAACGCCGATTGTGGCTTCCGCTGAGGATGCAAAACCCACCCAAATTGAGATTGACAAAGACACTGCCAGCCAAAATTTTTTGCTCCAGCAACAGCGCCGTCTAGCCCAGAAGCTCAACGAGCGGCTAGGTTATCTAGCCATATACTATAAGCGCAACGGCAGCCAGTTTTTCCGGCATCTCGATCGACTCCAAAAGCAAGAGCTGCTAGTCGAGTGGAAATTCCAGTATCGCAAGATTGTCCTCAATTATTTTATCGATGCTAGCCAAATCAACGATGAGATCGATGAATTCGTCAGCTCGATTTTTTTCAGAGATCTTGCCGTTTCGGAAATTGTCAAGATTCACATGGAATTGATGGAAGAATTCTCAGACCAGTTAAAATTGGAAGGTCGCAGCGAGGAAGTTTTGCTAGACTATCGTCTCACCTTGATTGATATTATTGCTCATCTGTGCGAGATGTATCGTCGATCGATCCCCCGTGAGGTGTCGTAATTAACGATTTTAATATTTCAGCTCTAATTTTTAATTATTAATAGCTTAGTTTATGACTCCATTAATGAAAACTTATGTATTAAAGCTCTATGTGGCTGGAAATACACCAAATTCTGTCAGGGCACTCCGAACTCTAAAGAATATCTTAGAAGAAGAGTTTAAGGGCGTATATGCGCTTAAAGTAATTGATGTGCTAAAAAATCCTCAACTGGCAGAAGAGGATAAAATTTTAGCAACGCCAACTCTATCCAAGGTTTTACCACCTCCAGTTCGGAAGATTATTGGTGATTTATCCGATCGAGAAAAAGTGCTGATTGGCTTAGATCTCTTGTATGAAGAGCTGTCCGAGCGAGAATCAGAATTCTAGATAATTAAATTCCAACAGCTATCACCAGCTAATCAATTGATGCTCCTCAAGCAGAGGCTCCACTAACAAATTGAAGTAGTTGTTTTTTGTTAAAAACTTTTCAAATCTCCGCAATGACCAGTACGAATCAATTGGCAGAACTAGCGTTAAATCCTCTGGGTGTGCAAAAAATTCACACGATGATTGAAGGTTTCGATGACATTTCTCATGGTGGCTTGCCTGTTGGGAGAACGACGATCCTCAGCGGCACATCTGGAACGGGAAAAACCATGCTAGCCGTTCAGTTTCTCTACAATGGGATTCACTACTTTGACGAGGCTGGGATTTTTGTGACTTTTGAGGAATCACCAGCAGATATTATTAAGAACGCTCATAGTTTCGGGTGGGATCTGCAACAGTCGATCGATGATGGTAAATTGTTCATTCTCGATGCCTCTCCCGATCCAGAAGGACAAGAAGTCGTCGGAAATTTCGATCTTTCTGCCTTAATTGAGCGGATTCACTACGCATTCACTAAATATAAAGCTAAACGGGTTTCGATCGATTCCGTCACCGCCATCTTCCAGCAGTATGATGCCGCCTCGGTAGTTAGGCGTGAGATCTTTCGCCTTGTCGCTCGACTCAAGCAAATGGGCGCGACCACGATTATGACCACAGAGCGGGTGGAAGAATATGGCCCTGTCGCTCGATTTGGGGTCGAAGAATTTGTGTCAGATAACGTCGCGATCGTCCGCAATGTCCTAGAAGGCGAACGCCGCCGCCGGACGATCGAAATCCTCAAATTGCGCGGTACCACCCACATGAAGGGGGAATACCCGTTTACGATTACTAATAACGGCATCAATATCTTCCCCTTGGGCGCAATGCGACTCACCCAAAAGTCCTCCAATGTGCGGGTATCATCTGGAGTCAAAGCGCTCGATGAGATGTGCGGCGGAGGCTATTTTAAAGATTCGATTATTCTAGCTACTGGAGCTACTGGAACTGGTAAAACGCTCCTAGTCAGCAAATTTATTGAGCAAGCCTGTCTATCAGGTGAACGGGCGATTTTATTTGCTTATGAAGAGTCCCGAGCGCAGCTATCTCGCAACGCTTCTTCTTGGGGGATTGATTTTGAAGGATTGGAACAGCAAGGATTGCTCAAAATTCTCTGTAGTTATCCAGAATCAGCTGGATTAGAAGATCATTTGCAAACAATTAAATCAGAAATAGCTCAGTTTAAACCAGACCGAATTGCGATCGATTCACTCTCAGCTCTATCGCGGGGCGTGAGTAATAACTCTTTCCGTCAGTTCGTGATTGGAGTGACTGGGTATGCGAAGCAGGAAGAAATCACCGGATTCTTTACCAATACTTCCGATCAATTCATGGGGTCTAATTCGATTACTGATTCACATATTTCGACAATTACTGATACAATTTTGATGCTGCAATATGTCGAAATTCGCGGCGAAATGGCGAGAGCATTGAATGTCTTTAAAATGCGCGGCTCATGGCATGACAATGGCATTCATGAATACACAATCAGTAAAGATGGTGCCGAAATCAAAGATTCCTTCCGTAATTATGAAGGGATTATTAGTGGTTCACCCAGCCGGATTACGATCGATGAGAAATATGAACTTTCTCGGATAGTTCGAGCAGTTAGTGATAAGTCTGATGAGTAAGTAACTGAGAATTATTGATTGGCAAGCTGTAAGATCATCTCGATCGCTCGCTCCGCAAGAGGCACTCACGTTAGCCGTATTGATACTTAGGGCGATCCGATCAGATCCCGCCAAGTAGCTGACGAAGAATTTTGCGAGATTCAGGTTAAAATTGGAGAAATTGTTGAAATTTTTACAGAACCTTAACTTCAGGAGAATTATAGTAACTATGAGCCAAAAGTCCCTCATGATTGCCCCATCCATACTTTCCGCCGACTTCAGTCGATTGGGTGAAGAAATTCGGGCTGTGGATGCTGCTGGAGCTGACTGGATTCACGTTGATGTAATGGATGGACGGTTCGTACCAAATATTACTATTGGTCCCCTGATTGTCGAAGCCGTTCGTCCTCATACCAAAAAGATTATCGATGTCCACCTGATGATTGTCGAGCCAGAAAAATATGTAGCCGACTTTGCTAAAGCTGGGGCAGATATTATCTCAGTCCATGCCGAATACAATGCCTCTGGTCACTTG
>JANNDL010000159.1:0-57563 GCA_031387665.1 Chamaesiphon sp. OTE_75_metabat_95
TCCGGCACCTTGTAGGGGCAGGTTCATGCTAGTAAGTCTGGATTTGCAACGATAAGTATCAACAAAACCTGCCCAACCCCACTAGAAACAATCGATTATTGTTAGAAAATCGGTAAAATATCTTAAATTTGGAATTGCTGGTATTTCAGGGTTATTTGCATAAAAAACTAGCGCGTAAGCAGAATAGATAATAGACGGTTGAAAAATATTCAATCCTCGCTCCAGCTTCTCTCCTTAGTCGATCGAGGAGATGGATACATTAGTCTAATCGATCTCAACATCAGCATGAAAAAGCACCTTCTTCTCCTCCCCTGTTGTTTGCTAGCCGTTAGCTGCCAAGGTGTTCCATCTGGTGCGCCAGGAGCAACCTCCTCCCAGCTTCAAACGGTTGCCCATAGTGAAAAAAATCGCAGTTCCCCAGAAACTATCGCGCGTCAAATCACTGTGCAAGTTAATGTCGGCAACCGCCGTGGCTCTGGTGCAATTATTGCAAAACGAGGAAATCGATACACTATCCTCACCAATGCCCACGTTGCTAATAAATCAAATACCTATCAGATTACTACCCCAGACGGCAAAACTCATCCTGCTAAATGTGCTCAACCACTCAAGCAAGGAACTTGTCATGTCGAGAAAAATCACGATCTCGCGCTATTGGAATTTACGGCTACCGAGCAGTATACAGCCGCTGAATGGGGCGATAGTCGCAATCTTAAGGCGGGTGAAACAATCTATAGTGCAGGCTTCCCCTTCGAGCAGACAAAGCTTAAAATCGATCGAGGGCAAATCAAGCTCCAGACGAGTAAACCCCTCCAAGGCGGATATCAAATCGGCTACGATCTGCCCACAGCTCAAGGGATGAGCGGCGGATCGCTCTTAAATGCTAACGGACAATTAATTGGCATCATTGGGCTGAGTTCCGAACCAATTCTCGATGGTGGCTATCAATATCAAGATGGCAGTCAACCCACTGCTGATGAAGTCACAGCATTACGAAGATCGAGTTTTGCAATTCCGATCGCAACCCTAGCAAAGTTAGACACTCAATATACCGCCTTTTTGTCTAAACCCAATTCTGGAGCGATGGCGAGAGCGAAATATACCGGAGTTGTCAAGCGAGTAGATGATATTGCCGAGCAAATAACGATCAGAATTGAGGACAAAAATGGTGGCAATGGTTCAGGGGTGATTGTTGCCAAGGAGGGGGACACCTACTATGTAGTGACAGCGGCGCATGTGGTGAAGGATGGTGCTGCTGCTGTAGTCACCCATTCCCAAGAACGAATCGGGCTAAGTGATGGAGAGATTAACATTGTCAACCAAGATGTAGATGTCGCAGTAGTCAAGTTTAAGTCTTCGCAAAACTACCGGATTGCCGAGATTAGCAAGTATGAATTTAATGAGCAGGATTTGGTATTTGTATCAGGATTTCCAGGCAAAGATCGTGGCAAACAACGCCACTTGACGATCGGAGCGGTGCAGGATCGAAATAATGCTCTGTTCGTAGTTAAAGATAGCAGTGAAAAAGATGGTTCTCTGAGCAGGGGGATTAATCTCGTCTATAGCAATCTCTCTCTACCAGGAATGAGTGGTGGCGCAGTATTAGATCGACAAGGGCGACTGGTGGGGATTAATACTGGAGCGGAAAATGAAAAGATCATTACACAAGATTATAAGTCTGCGGAAATTAATTTTGGATATGCGCTAGGAATTCCAATTTCGACAGTACTTGGCGTAGCTCAGGGAAAAATACCCACGGCTCAATTACAAGTGGCAACCACACCCAGTTCTAAACAAAGTCAGAGCGAAAACAGAGAAATATATGAGATCTTATTATCAACTTTAACAAAGCCAGCTCAAACTGCTAGCGCGAGAGAATGGTTAGACTATGCTAATTTATTGTGGCGTAGTAAAAAACCGCAGGAATCAATTACAGCTTTTGAAATAGCAATCAAATTGCTAGAGCGTAATTCAGAAATTTTAGATCGAAAGGAACAATTGCGAATAGCCTATTACGGATTAGGACTGTCTTGGCTGGAAAATGATCAAATGTCTAATGATAAAGCTCAGAGATTTAAACCCGCCATATCAACTTTTAAAAAAGCAACTGATGTCGATCCTAGCTTTTATCTATCGTGGCGTTATCTAGGCATCTCACTTAGAAACTCACAACGTTATGAAGAAGCATTGATCGCATATCAATCAGCTATCTCAAAACAGAGCAATGATGTTGCTTTATATGTTGAGCAAGGAGATATTTTAGTTGAACTCAGTCGTTTTTCAGATGGAATTAATTCTTATACAGAAGCCATCAAACTCAAGTCCAATCATCCTTGGATTTATGTCAATCGGGGGTTAGCTTATAAACGGCAGAAACAATATGACCGAGCAGTGGGTGACTATGATCGAGCAATTCAACTCGATCCTCAATTGGCATCGCCTTATTTAAATCGAAGCAACATATTTATCCAAAATCAACAATATGAGCGGGCAATGGATGACTGTAATCGAGCCATTCAAATTAATCCTCAGTTTGCACCAGCTTACATGAATCGAGGCGTTATATATATGAAACAGAAACAATATCGTCAAGCGATCAATGAATATAATCGATCGATTCAACTCGGTTCCGTAAAATCTCAATTGATAATGGCTTATAGCAATAGAGGATTCGCTTACAAAGAACAAAAACAATACGATCAAGCAATGAGTGACTACAACCAAGCTATTCAACTCGATCGTCAGTTTGCAACGGCCTACTACAATCGCGGTAATATATATGCCGATCTAGAACAATATGACAAGGCAATTACTGATTTTGATCGAGCAATTTCACTTTACAATGATAAATTCCAGCAATCTGAACTTGCAGTGACTTATCATGATCGAGGATCTGTATATGTTGCTAAACAACAGAATAATAAAGCTTTTAAAGACTATAATAGAGCAATTCAACTCGATCCTAAATTATCAATGGCTTATGCAAATCGGGGCGATATGTACCTGAAAAGTCAACAATATGACAATGCAATGGCAGACTATAATCGAGCAATTCAAATCAACCCCGAAGTTGCAAAGGTATACGCCAATCGGGGTAATATCTATGCAGACAATAAACAATACTCTGAAGCAATCGCGGACTACGATCGAGCAATTCAACTCAACTCCACAGATCCAAGATTTTACTACAACAGAGGATTTACTTACTTTGAGCAAAAGCAATACTCTCAGGCAAAGGCTGATGTTAAAAAAGCCGCTGATTTATACCGCGCTCAGAATAATATGCCTGCCCATCAACACATGATGAGAGTGCTAGAAAAATTAAAGGGCACACCGTAATATTAAGGAATGTAACAAAAAGTTCCTCTTGCATAAAAAGCTGAACTTCAGACCGAACTCTAAGTATCAGCCTAAATCAGAGCAACTAACATGAACTTGAAAACAATTGCAAAATGGACGATTTCTCTAGCCGTCGCAGTAGAAGGCTTTGCTGTAGTAGCACCTCTGACCTGGAACATCACACCGTCGGCTCAAGCACAGTGCCGCGATTCTGGTCGCAAGGCAGGAGGTGTACGCATTTTAAATTGTACTCGTGGTGGGAAAAGCTGCTGTCGTAAAACTGGTCGGACGAAAGTTGTCAGAGGCAGACGTTATCAGATCTTAGACTGTAGCCGCTGTCGTTAATTTTATCTTTAAGCTAGATTGGTTGGATTTGCTCCAATCGATCTAGCTTAAATAACCAGCAACTTATTATTAACCAATCGAAAGATGAATATGAAATATTTTGGATTTAAAATTGCGATCGCTAGTTGTCTGTCTCTAAGTCTAATTAGCTGCTCGGCTCCTCGATCGCAGACTAATAGCCCCAGCTCTCAAATGACAGTTGCAGATAATTCTACCCAAGAAGATCGATCTTCAGCACCAATTGTCAAGATTGAATCGAGGGAGACTAAAAACAGATCTAAATCTGTGGATTTTGCTCCAAATAGCGATGAGCAGAAACGCATCAAACTATTTGAAAATGCTAAAAATGCTGTCGTCAAGATTAACACTCAAGCAGGTGTGGGTAGTGGGTTTATCCTCACCCAGAATGGATTGATTGTTACCAATGCTCATGTAGTGAGAAATGAGGAAAGCCAGACAGCCGATCGAGTAAAAGTCACCTTGGCAGATGGGACAGAACTAGAGGCAGATGTCTTGGGAACGTCGCGTTATCAAGATTTGGCACTACTTCAGATTCCTAATCAAAGTAAATTAGATACTTTGAAATTAGCAAATCCAGCATCGATGCAAGTCGGTCAAAATGTCTATGCGATCGGCTCTCCATTTGGGATCGAGAATACATTTACTGCCGGAATTCTAAATAAGTTCGATCGAACTGATTCCAAACTACTCCATGATGCACGCATCAATAGTGGTAACTCTGGTGGCCCCTTACTCAACTCTCAAGGTGAAGTGATTGGGGTTAATACGGCAATTTTTGCTAAAGATAGCAAAGATAGTGGTGTAAAAAATACTGGTATTAGTGTCGCAGTTAGTATCGATCGAGTTAATGAATTAATTGCCGCATATAAAGACAACGGTTCTGCTTTTGTCAGTATTGAAGCTGCCGATAAGAGAACTCGAATGCAAGAACTACCAACTACTGGAGCTGTTATATCAGCTAGCTTTAAACCAGGTGATGATACTGACAAGCAAAATACTTATTACCGCAACTACGCATTTAAAGGTAAAGCAAATCAGGAACTGACGATCGAAATGAATAGCGATCGGATCGATCCAGTTTTGACACTGTACTTCATCAGCGATGGTGAGAGTTCAGCACCAGAAAAAGTTACTGAGAACAGTGGCATCTCACCTCAAAACACCAATGCTAAACTCTCTATCATTCTGCCCAAGGATGGAATTTATGCAGTTAAAGCTAAAACTTTTCAACCTGGAGAAACTGGTGACTATCAGATTAAAGCAACTCTTAGATAAATTGTAATCAGTCAAGACTTAATAATATCCACAAGCCAAAATGAACAAACAGCTATCATTAACTTACTCGTCAATTTTATTACTGATTGCACTCACAACTTCCGCTTGCAGTAATACTATTAAAGCATCAGAACAATCTAACGCTGAGTCTAACAGTCAATCAGCAAGTATGCCCGTATCAACCGATTCTTCAAGTAGTCCCCCAACTGAATCAGCCGAAAAGATCCAGTTTGCTTGTGGTAGTAGTTATAACGATCGATTAAAGCAAAAAGTACCAACCACCATCGCATGGACAGCCTCAGATCGACGCGCGATCGTTCAATGGACAAAACCAATGGATAGCTATTGGAGTCCCGAAAAACGCTGTGAGCAAGTATCGACCCAAATGAGTCAGGCGTTTGAGGCTGGAACTTTGAAGTACATCACCAATGGTAAAATGAACAGTCAAAATGTGATCTGTACGGCAACAGAAGTTAGAGGTGATTGCAAGAATTTATTGATGACTCTTCGCAGTGAAGATAAACCATTACAGTTTTTAGGTGAACTTAAAGATATCTTTAATGGTAAGAATGCTGGAGCGGTCATACACAATTCTAGCGATCCTCAAATGTATTATGAGGTCGATCTTCAGTCGATATGGAAAAAGGCTTCTAGCGCGAAATAATTGAGCACAGACTGAGATTAGCGAATCCAAAAAAATTCCTAAAAATACTTAGATTGACTGCATAAATTTTCAAAAATCATGAACTCTCCAGAACTAAATCAACAATCTTCAGACAATAATATTACCATCGGCATCAAAAGTTCAGTTAGAAATCAACTGATCGCAAGGACGATAATAGTAATAATCTTATCATCAGCATTAGGAATATTTTTTGCTAAAGATGCGAATGAGAAATACCAGAAAGGCAGTGAATTAACTCAAGAGAAATACTTGAAAAACTTCGATCGCTATAAAAACTCATTAATGTCCGGTAATGCCCCGACACATCCAGCAATGGCGATCCTTGTCTCACTAATGATGATATCTTTCTTGATTGGTTCATATGAGCTAGCTGCTCTAGCCATCAGTCTAATGATTAGAAAAGTCTTTAAATCGTAAATTTAATTCACAATTAGCTCAAAATAGATCGTGAACTTATTCTCTCCAACATTAACCGATCTAATCTCAATCTATTTGGTCAATTGTTGCCACTGTTTAGATCGATCGAGCAACTGATTAGTATCAAACTTATAGATGCTCATCTTGCGATCTTGACTGCTATCAATTACTACAAATTCCAAACTATTAGGTTTAAATCTAACTTTATCAATTTCATAGTCATGAGAATATTTAATAGTATTTAATAGCTTGCCTTGTAAATTCCATAATTGCAATTCTCCATTTTTATTTCCAGTTAGTAGGATCTTTCCGTCAGGGCTAAATGATAGAGTGTTGATCCGAGCTAGTGAATTCAAGATACTGATTCGTTGCTTACCGCTAGCAGACCAAATGCTGACCTCTCCTTGATCTAAATTGTTACTAGCTATTGCAATATTCTCCCCGTCGTTACTGTAACTAATATCTAAGATACTATTGTGGTAATTTCCAGCTTTTGGTAAATTTCTAAACTGGGATCGTGATTTTCCATTCATATCCCATGATTTAACATTTCCATCACTATCACCAATAATTAATCTAGATCCATCAGCGTTAAAATTTAGATAAGTAGGCATAGGCTGCTGTGTATTCCACTGATCGACTAATTTGCCGTCAATATCGTAAATTCCAACCTTATTATTTGCTGCAATTGCTAAAATTAGTTCAGTTGGGCTAAAAACACAATGATATCTTTTAAAGTCTTTAGCAAAAGTTTTAATTTTTTTCCCAGCAGTCGTCCAAAGTGTAACTTCATTACTAAAATCAGACGTAGCAATATAATTGGAGTCTTTGCTAATGCTGACTCCAGCTATGTTTGCTTGATCTTGAGTCTTGACTCCAGCTATGTCTATTGGATCTTTAGTCTGGAAATTACTAATAACTTTAAGATTTTTAGTATCGATAATTTGAATTTTACGATCTGATCTAGCCAGGACTAATCGATCGCCACTAATGTTATAGTTAAAGGCTCTAATGTTGCTAAAACTAGCTCGATCGTTATCAATGCCGCGATTAGATGTTCGATTTTGAGAACTATCAGGGATGTCCCAAAACCTAATTGTACGATCGACACTTGCTGAGATCAGCGTTTTGCCGTCAGGACTAAAATCAACTGATTCAACTTTGTCTGTATGCCCTGACAAAGATTCTGGAATGTTGTTCTTAATATTCCAAAGCTCAATTTTTGGATCTTCTGTTGCGATAGCTACAAGATCTTGAGTTGGATGAAAACTGAGATTGAGGATTTTTTTACCTACTTTCCGACCTTTTAGAAATTTACCATTGATGTCTAAAAGTGTAACTACTCCAAGATTGTCTCCGGTAGCTATACTTTTCCCTTGACTATTGATAGCAATAGTCATAAATTTTCGATCTGAATCAGCAGCATAAGAATTCAGCAATTCACCTTGTCTTGTCCATATTTTAATTGAACCTTCATGAGCTGTAACAATTTTTTGACCATCAGGAGTGAACTTTAGATCGTAAATATAGTCTAAAGTTGGCAACTTCTGATAGCGATCTGGATGCCTGATAAAGTCTGAATATAACCGCAGTTTTTTATTTTTAATAGCCACGGCTAGAGCCATATCATCACTACTCAAAGCCATCGCGCTAATTTCAGTTTTAACATTGAGATTAGATTTTTCTGACCAATTTTTATCTGTCAATTGTTGCCAAGACCTCAAGGTTTTTAAGCTTCTGCTAGAAATAATATTTTTCCGGTAGCTAGAAGCTATTAGTCTAAATAAAATGTCACCATTATTTCTCGAACTATCTTCAATCAGACTGCCTTTTAAATCATAAATTTTTAATTGATTATCTCCACCGATCGCGACTATATTCTTACCATCTTGAGTATAAGCAGCACCAGCAGTTGGATTAATATCCTTGCCCTGCCATACTTTTTTCTCATCAATCCGATCGAGAATGTCGCTCAAAGTCAGAAGTGCTGGCAAAGTAATATCGCTATCTTTCAAGCCAGATTTAACAGTTTCTGTAACAGCATCTTCTGCTTTGATTAGTGCCGCAGATTGTTGAGTTCCTAACAGTAGTTCAGCATTCTGACGAAGAGAATTGATATTATTTTTAACCGCTAGCTGTTCATTATTTATCATCTGGAATAAAAATAATGATATCGCGGCTATGAAGCCGATTAACAACAAAATAAATCCCCAATATACTCGTACTTTAACTCGATCGTCCCGTTGTCGCTTTCTTAAACTACGATCGATAAAATCTTTTTCCAAGCTTGATATTTGCAAAGAATATTTACTCGCAATCCGCTCTGTCGCAACAATTAAAGATTTGCCTTGGAGTAAGCCACCTTTGTCTCGATTCGTTTTTTCCCATTGAGAGATCGTGAACCTCAATTGTTCTTGCCAGTGCCGAAAATATTGATGATTGTCAATCCAGACTTCAAAAACTTTCCAGTGGTTAATTAGAGACTCATGGATTAGCTCGATTGTCTCTGCTTGATGATACCGACGATCGGTATACACGACTAGTCGTTTAGCTACTAAATCTTTGACCAACCGCCAATTATGCTCACCAATTTCAGCTTGGTTGGCGGTGCGGCAGATAGGTTTACCACGATCGAATCTAATAAGTTGAACGAAAATATTTTGAACTGCATCCTGCTGATCTGATGTTAATAGGTCGTATGTTGTTGCCGCGTGACTTGCCAAGACTCGTTCGACTCCACCAATTTCTTGATAGCCTCGATGAGTCAACCATCCATTTTCCTGTCGCTCCCACAATGGGCGCAAGATAAATTCTTCGATTAGTCCCCATTGATTTTTACTCCTGGCAACTGCATCGATAATTTTGTCAATCAATCCATCTTCAAACTGAATATTTAATTTATGAGCAGGACTGATTATCGCCTTAATTAATTCCTGTCTGCTCATTTCCACCCACTGACCATTTTCTATTGCTGTATCCTCATATGGATATCTAGGCATCGAGCCTAAACTTTGCCAAGTAGGTGGGGTTTCTAGCTGATTTTGAATGATTGTCGGTAGCCAACTAGCACAGGGATATTCTGCTTCTATTTCCCTAAGCCGATCTTGGGCGATTCGTACAGATTGATAGAACGATACTCCATCACTAAATTCTGCTAAAAAGTCCTTGAGAAAAGTTTGGGCTACGATATCTGCCACGGGTTGACGCATGACAATTACTTGCGGGATATGCAAACTCTCTAATTCAGCCGCAATGCCTAAACCATCACAGGAATTAAAGATGGCAATTTGAAGACCTCGATCGATCGCCATCGTCAATTCTGTTCTCAATTCCCCCATCGTCAAACTAGCGGTAGGATTAAGAAAAATTCTGCCATAATTAGCTTTTTCTGTTCTACTATGTCCAGAAAAAGATAGAATATCCCACCCGCGTTCGTCACCTAACTGGTTGCGTAATTCTTCGATCGTTGGTTGTGGCAAAAATACTACCTCGGCACCTTGGGAGTTATATGCTGCCAAAATCTGAAGATCTACTTCGATATTAATTCCGGTATCGTCTCCGAGGACTGCGAGGATTCTCACTCGTTGCTGGTAGATGCGATCGTGCCGCTGGGTATAAGGTACACCCAGAGAGATTTGCAGATGGTGAAACTGCTGCCATCCTTGCCACAGAAACCACGGAATCTTACGTGCTAGGGGATCTTCGGTGCAAATAACCACTCGGTACTCATCATCGCAATTTGTGAGTAAATCTTGGTGAATCAGTCTGCTCAGGGGAGATCGATCGAACCAATCATTTACTAGTGTGGCTAATCGATCGGCAATTTGCTTGCGGCTTGAAAGTAGATCTGTGTATCGGACATTAGTAATTGAGTTATCGATCGGCTTGATTCTATCTCCACGCAAGCTGCTGTACCATTCCGTACAGGCTCCAATTAGCTCCGGCGCACGGGGCAGGGCTAATCTACTCTTACCGTTCTTTGCCAAACGTTGACCATCATCCTTGCCGATTTCCCACTCGATATCGAAGCCTCGATCGCAATCTCCATCCAGTTTAAGAATGAGTAATTTTTTTGATGTCATGTCGATCTAGTCAATCCACCCAAAAGTAAAGAAATGTAATAAATTTGACTTGTTGCGTAAAAAACCTCATTGTAGTCCGAAAATTGGATAGAAGGTTGTCATACTTACTGAACAGATCGTGAAAATGTACACTTCGTTGACCGTGTTATTACTGATCCCACTGCTGACGACAGGCGCAATTTTAAATAATCTAACTCCAGCTCAAGCCGAAGCAGCCGAAGTCCAATTCGTTTGCGATACTAGCTTTAGCGAAAAATTAAACAAAAAAGTGCCGACGACGATCGCCTTGAAACCTAACGGTAAAATTCTGCTGATTAAATGGGTCAGAGACATCGATAATTACTCGACACCACAAAGACGATGCGAGATGTTTACTGAAAACATAAATAGAGCTTATAAAGATGGCACTTTAAAGTCCATTACCAGTTCGCGTGAAAATGATAAAAAAGTAATTTGTACTGTAATTAAGAAGGGTGACAAATGTAAAAATATCTTGATGATATTAAGACCGCAAGATAACCCGTTAGTTTTTTTGAACGACCTCAAAGGAGCATTGAATGGTCGCTCCGCTAGTCATATCGAACACAGTTCTCCGAATTCACAAATCTATATCGAGATTGACTGGGATAAGCTCATGAACCAGACTGCCAAGAATTAGACACTTGCAGAGTTGCCTAATTATTAGCAATTTTAATGTTTAGCTGATACTCGATCTAAATACTATGAACAAAAATCTTGTTTTTATCTCTACGTTGATAGTATTTTTATCCTTATCCTTATCCTCAACTGTTGCTGTCGCCAGGATATTGCGATCTGAATTTACTTCACCGCAACCAAAACATCAGAATAATCTTGACTTCCAGAGGATCGAAAATCGACAGGCACGCAAAATCGGCAACCAAAAATATACTGGAATAGTTAAGCAGATCGATGATATTGCTCGGCAAATTACGGTCAGAATTGAAGATCAAACTGGAGGCAATGGTTCGGGGGTAATTGTTGCTCAGGAGGGAAATACTTATTATCTAGTTACGGCTGCTCATGTAGTCAAAAAACGGCAGAAATATTGGGTGGTTACTCCCAGTCAGGAGCGAGTCTTGATTACCTCCGCACAGATCCAGATTGCTAACTCAGATCTAGATCTTGCAGTAGTTAAATTTAAGTCTAATCAAAACTATCGAGTCGCTGAAATCAGTACCGATCGATTCAGGAAATTAGACATTGTATTCATTTCAGGATTTCCAGCGCGGGACAAATATAAGCAGAGATACTTGAGTCCTGGGGCAGTCTTTACCGATGAAAATTCTGAATTTTATGCTAAAGATCTTAATTCTTTCGATCGCGGTCAAAATCTTGTCTATACAAATCTCTCATTACCAGGCATGAGCGGTGGAGCCGTCCTAGATCGGCAAGGTAGATTAGTCGGGATTAATACCAGCGCGGAAGACGAGGCAATCATTACCGCTGATGGTAAGTCTACAGCGGATATTAGTTTTGGGTTTTCCTTGGGGATTCCCATCTCGACAGTAGTTGAACTAGCCGAGCGGGGGCAATTACCTCGATCGAAATTGCAAATATCGACAACACCAATCCCGACAATGACTAAGCCAGAGGGAGCAGAGATCGGACGTGTCTTTGTTACTTCGGCTAAACCGAGTAAAAATGCTCCGGCGAAGGACTGGCTAGATTACGGTAATTTATTATGGCGGAATCTGCGATCGTCATCGCCAGAAGAGGCGATCTATGCTTTTAAGACAGCAATTGAGTTGCTCAACCGCAATCCTGAAGCTCTATATTATCAAGAGCAACTCAGGACAGCTTACCTCGGCATCGGGAGAACTTATTTCTTTGTTTATGTTGATAAGAAAACTGATTCAGTCGCGGATCGACGAGCTGCAAAAAAAGCTCGTTCGCAAGCCGCCGTAGTTGCCTTCCAACAAGCTATCGCAGTAGATCCTGGCTTCTACCAATCATGGCGTTATTTAGGCTTTGAGCTACAAGAATTGCGCCGATATGAAGAGGCATTGACTGCGTATCAACAAGCGATTGCTAAGAACAAAGATAATTTCGTTTTATATGTGGAACAAGGAGTTGTCTTGAGGGAACTCGGACGTTATCGAGCAGCGATTGATTCTTATAATCTCGCCATGCAGCTTAAACCAACCCATCCGTGGATTTATATCAATCGTGGTAATGCCTTCGCTAAGTTAAAGCTTTATCCTGAAGCGATTGCCGACTTTAGCAGCGCAATCGAACTCGAACTTCGACCGATCACTGCCTATTACCATCGGGGTTTAGCCTACGGTTTGCAACAGAAATTCGATCTCTCGATCGCTGACTTAAATCGAACAATTGAACTCGATTCTCAACGTGCTGCACCCTACTATAGCCGAGGAATGCTACATGTACTCCGAAAAAAGCTCAGTCAAGCAACCTCTGATTGTAATAAAGCACTCGAACTCGATCCTGAATTGGCGGGTGGCTATGTATGTAGGGCGTACATCTACAAATATCAACAACAATGCGCTCTGGCAATAGCGAACTTCGATCGAGCGGTTGAATTGGAGCCTCGTCAACATAGAAAAGGAGAGTTTAGCTGCCTAGGCTCATAGCAATGGGATCTAGTTTAAGCAATGTAACAAAATTTGTTCTGCGCATAAAAACTTATCGCTGAGGCTGAATCTTAAATATCGGAGTGAATAGACACTTCCCTGTAATGTCCGGCTACGGCAGAGTTTATTTTATGAAGATCGACATCTTTGGGTTTGGCTGGTTGCTTATAGGACTAATTATTACATTCCCTTTACCTAGCTACGGTTATAAACTTTATACCTTCGATGCTCATCCTCCGATCGTCAGGCAACCAATTCAGATTCAAAATCAATCCGTGATTATCTCTCAAAACATCCTGCAAGAATTAGCCAGCCAAATTCCTAAATTAGATCTTCAGCTTCAAGAGCAGTTTCAGCTATTTTCAATTCCATTAAATCGAGAAATTAGCTTGGTGTACATTCATCAAGGTCGAAACCACTGGAAAATCAACTTTAGATATGGAGGATATCCGATCGATACCAAAGATAAAACACTCTACACAACCCAGGAGATATATCGAATCAAACAAGCTTTTGCCCTAACTAAGAAGATCGATATTGCAGGCAAAATCTATAAAACTAACAGTCTAATGCGGCAAGTAGGGCCAATTTTACACAGTCAGGGAACAGGATGCTAGCTCTATGGATGAAAATCAATTATTGCAACAACTAGTAAAGCAAGCTCAAGATCATCCAGATCGCAGTGTCCAACGGCGGATCGCGCTCACAAAACTGATCTCTAAAATTCGCCAGTCTCCAAGCCTGAAAAAACCTAATAATAACCTCAACATCCCTAACTATCTGGATATTTACAACGAAGTTTTAAATGAAGTTTGTATGGAAATATGTCACAGAATCGATAGCTACAAACCTGAATATCCCGTGATGGCTTGGGTCAACAAGATTTTCAATTATCGATCGATAGATGCCTACAACCGCAATCAGCGCGGAGGAATTACAAACATTCCCAAAAATGAGCAACCTGCCTGGATCGAACTCGATCGACCAATCAACTCCAGCGACACCGAAAGTATGTATACCCAAATCTCTACCCCTCACATCAATGATGATGAAAACACGTTACTCAAAGAATTGATTCAAACCGATCCAGACGGAGTATTTAACAGCAGACATATTCAAAAACGTCCAGACGCGACATTCCAAAAAATTGCATTGATGCGACTTGAAGGTGAGCAGTGGGATGAAGTATCTAGGCGGTTTGAAATCTCAACGGGTTCATTGTCAACCTTTTATCAACGATCGATCGATCATTTTCTAGACTACATCAGAAAAGAATTAAAGTATTGATTTTAGTAAATTAAAATGCTCTGAATTTTATTCGACATGCCTAACTATCTAGTCCGAGAAACCATGAATAATATCGATAATGACTCGCTTACATTTACCGTGTCACTGCCTCAGTCTGTCCATGAAATAGCTAGAGACTTAGCAACAGGAATCGACAGTCCAATTAAAGCAAATCAAATTCGGTTAAATACTCTAGCGGTATACGCTGTAGATAATTATCTCAAATGTTTGGGATTTACCACTGATTTGTCTCACAGTGCTAGCCGAGATCCAATATTAGCTCAATTATTAAACGTTGCTAATTTAGAGATTAAAGATGTCGGTCAAATTGAATGTATTCCGTTTGTGTCAGATCGATCTGAATGCCATATTCCGCCAGAGTCTGAATATCTTCGCGTTGGTTATATGCCAGTTCAAATCAGTCAAGATTTAACGGAAGCAACTATTTTAGGTTTCAGCACTCAAAAAAAAGGCGCAATCCAACTCGACAAGTTAGCAGATCTAGAATATGCGATTGAATATCTAACTAATATCGAGCAGCCTGCGATCGTCAGGCTGAGTGAATGGCTGCAGGGATTAGTAGATCCGGCTTGGGAAACAGTCGATCGATTATTAAATCCAGTCCAGCAAAGGTTAATTTATCGAGATACAGTCAATCGTGGTCAAACTATTGCTTTTGCTACTGCTGAGGGATTGACATTATTAACTTTAGTTTTAGATATCAAGTCTACGGAGGTTTCACAAGAAATTGATGTTTTGATTCAAGTCTATCCGAGCGAACTCAATGAATTACCTGATGGAGTAGAACTAATTGTCACTGACAGTGATGAAACAACGATGACAGCTACTTCTAAGCCAGAAGATAACTGGATTCAACTGAATTTTACTGCAGTATTACACGAAGAATTTAAGGTTGCTGTAAAATTGGGAAAATTAGAAGTAGTCAAGAACTTTATTGTTTGAAGATCAAGCATGACCGATCTAAAATCATGGATTCTCTAGTATCACTTCACAGTTCAGCTACGCAAACTTGCACAGCAAGATTCGGCAATCTTCATTGTGGAAATTGTGCTGATGTTTTCGATTGCAAGAATGGTTAGAAGTCCGATATTGTCGTTGATGATTGTGCTGTTGAATGGCTGATCAATGCTTGAAAACAGTACAAGAGTTTTAAATTTCAGCAATTTCAAATTCAAAATACTTTACCGATTCTTCACCAATGGTCGATTATTTCTAGTGGGGTTGGGTAGGTTTTGTTCAAGATCGAACGGTGACATCGACAATTGCTAGCATGAAGCGGCGTTTTTATTCTCCTGGGGGAGAGGCTCCGCCAACGGGGGTTCCCCCCGTTGGCGGTAGCGGAGCGTTTGCGCTAGCAATAGCCTCTCCGCCAGGAGATATAAAAAAACGACAAGACACCTACCCCTACAGGTTGCTTGAATAAGTTTGAATTTGGAATAGCTTGCGATCGAATAGCTGTTCTGGTATGATAGAGCTAGACGCAATTTAGCAATAGCATGTCACAACGACTCAAAAGCTGGGAATCCCCCCGCAGTGAAGGGAGAAATAATAAGGGCAAAGGCGGTTCGGCACGGCAACGCCAACTCAAGAAACGAACCCAGATGTTGCGCCAGAAGCTCAAAGATCAAGGCAACGCCGACGGTGGCAGTCAAGGTCAAAATAAACAGGGAGAGAATCATGATTCTCTCCCTGTTTATTTTATAGATCAGATCTAAATTTACTGACGATCGAAAGCCCTAAAGTATAGCCGATCGAATTAGGATTAATTACGAAAATTTGATTCTTTCAGCTACCTTGTTTAGGCCTTGACTTGCAGTTGTAATATTAATACAGCATTAAACATAATCGGGCAAATGCTTAAATCCATCCAGCATCAGCTAAAATGCTGAATTAATCATACTTTTGGCGGATTAGACTAAGAGACAAAGATCACTGACAAATGTGATTACATTAGAGTAATATTAGCAGCTAGCAGTCTCCAATCAGGGTGTTCGATCTAACTACCTTTAACTAACCGAATTTTATGGATAGTCTTATACCTCAGGGAATCCCTCGATTTGAGCAACAATTAGATCCTAGTGCTTCGGATCGATCGATATCCACTGGCGCATTATTAAGCAATCCAACGCTCGATCTATCAACCTCGATCGAATCGATCGATCGCTGTATTCATCATTTATTTGAAGCGAACGTCGAACGTTACCCTGACCACTTAGCCGTAGTATCCACAACTGAACAGATTACCTATCAAGAATTAGACGATCGAGCCAATCGATTAGCAGCTCGTCTCCGCAGTCTGGGAGTCCAGCCCGATATGCTAGTTGGGATCAGCGTGGAAAGATCGATCGATATGGTTGTAGGGCTACTAGGCATTTTAAAAGCTGGTGGGGCTTATGTGCCACTAGATCCAGACTATCCCCACGAGCGGCTCGCCTTCATCATCAAGGATACAGCGATGACACTTTTAGTCACGCAATCAAAATTAGTTGCTCAGTTGCCCCAAAATCAGGCAAGACTAGTTTGTATCGACCGAGATCCATCAGTAGATGAGGAGCAGGGGGTAGTCCCGACGGAGATCGCCACAGTCCAGTCGCACAATTTAGCCTACACCATGTACACCTCCGGTTCGACTGGCGAACCGAAAGGAGTCCAGATCGAACACCGCTCCCTGGTTAATTATGCAATCGCCGCCAATGCTGAGTATGAGGTCACATCCGCCGATCGGATCCTCCAATTTGCATCCCTCAACTTCGATATCAGTGCCGAAGAAATTTACACGAGTTTGACATCTGGCGCAACCTTAGTTTTACGGACTTCCGAAACGATCGCAATTGACACTTTTTTGCAGCACTGTCGGGAGTGGCAAATTACGATCGTCAGTTTGCCGACTGCCTATTGGCATGAGTTGACGATCAAACTAGAAACAGATCGCCGCCAACTCCCGCCATCACTACGATTAACGATTATTGGCGGGGAAAAAGCGGCAATCTCTAGATTTAGGGCATGGCAACAAGCGGTGGGTCAGCAAGTCCGGCTAATTAACACCTACGGCCCCACCGAAGCCACCATTATTACCCTCTGTAGCGATTTATCCGAGTTAGATGTCGATCTAGAGCGAGTGGAAGTACCCATCGGTCGTCCACTGATGAATGTGCAGGTACACATTCTCGATCCCGATCTCCAGCCAGTAGCAATTGGCGCACCTGGGGAGCTACATATTGCTGGCGCAGCCTTGGCACGCGGTTATCTCAATCGTCCCGAACGGAATGCGACCAGATTCATCCCCAATCCCTTTAGCCAAGAGTTTTCGGGCCGACTATACAAAACAGGGGATTTAGTTCGTGCCCGTGCGGATGGCAATATTGAATTTATCAGTCGGATCGATCGCCAAGTCAAGGTTAGGGGCTTTAGGATCGAATTAACGGAAGTCGAAGTGGTGATCGATCGACATCCCAGCATCGCACAGACGGTGGTAATTGTCCGCGAAGATCATCCTGGCGACAAGAAACTAGTGGCTTATTGTGTCGCAGATCCACGCCATCCATTACCCAGTAATAGTGATTTACGCAATTTCACCGCTCAAATTGTGCCAGATTATATGGTGCCAGGGATGTTTGTGCTACTAGAATCACTACCGATGAATGCCAATGGCAAAATAGATTTACCTGCGTTGCCAGCACCAGTAGATCTCAGCCCAGATCTCCAGCCTAATTTTGTCGCCCCACAGGATCGGGTCGAACTTGAATTGACCAAAATTTGGCAGCAACTGCTCGGACAGAAATCGATCGGTATCAAGGACAATTTTTTTGAATTGGGCGGACATTCTCTTCTAGCAGTGCGCCTATTTAATCAAATCGAGCAAATTTGGGGCAAAAGTCTGCCCTTGGCGACACTAGTACAAGCACCAACGATCGAAACACTCGCCCAGTCGATCCGTCAAGCTGCCGATGCCACGATCTGGTCATCATTAGTCCTAATTCAAGCTGGAGTCACTGCCAAACCACCCTTATTCTGTATCCATCCCATCGGCGGGAATATTCTCGAATACTATCCCCTGGCTACTTATCTCGGCAACGATCGATCGATCTATGGTCTCCAATCCCAAGGTTTAGATGGTCTACAACCACCGTTGAATCGGATTGAGGATATGTCAACTAAATATATCCAAGAGATGCTGGCAGTTGAGCCAGAAGGCCCCTATCTGCTGCTGGGTTATTCATTGGGTGGATCGATCGCTTTTGAGATCGCCCAACAACTCCAAGCTCAGGGCAAACAGGTTGATTTTCTCGGATTATTAGACATTCCTGCACCCTCACTCGATCTCAATCCGATCCGACCATCATTGCTCAGAGCTATTCCAATTCATCTCAATAATTTATGGCAACTCGATCGATCGGAACGAGTCAAATATATTAGCGATCGACTCGATCGTCGTTTCAAAAAAACCGATTATCGCGAATTTGTAATCCGAGGGTTATCGGAGCTAGAGGCAATGCCCCACCTCTTAAATCTGATCGATACTAATTTTCAAGCCGACCTCGATTATCGTCCCCAAGTTTATCAAGGAAATGTCTGTCTCTTGCGCTGCCGAGTCCAATCGATGCAACATGCTCTATTTGAAGATCTTGGCTGGAGTGATTTAGTTGATGGCACCCTAACCATTCACAATGTTCCTGGCAATCACTATGGTCTATTAAAAGAACCTAATATTCGAGTTGTCGCTGAAATTTTAAAACGATCTCTCTCATCCTAATCGATTTTCGGCGTTGGTGAATTGTTGGATGAATTACCGCTGATTCAAAGTCCCTCTTCTGAAGGCTACCGTGTATATACAAGTCCGCTAAACTTTAATTTAGAAGTTGCAATCATCTGAATTAACGGGGCAAGTTTTAATCGTTGTGCTATTGTCACGGAGATTTAGTTTCTTTAGTTTAGTTAGCTTAGTTAATGGCTGTGGATCGACAATCTTATTGCGGTAAATATATAATTCTGTCAAGTTAGTTAGCTTACTTAGGGGCTGGATATCGGAGATGTTATTAGTAGAAAGATAGAGTGTCTTTAAGTTAGTTAGTTTACTGAGCGGCTTGATATCAGAAATTTGATTGCTGCTAAGACCAAGTGAAGTTAGGTTAGTTAATCGGGCTAATGGTTGAATGTTGCTGATTTTGTTTTTGTACAGATAGAGCTTAGTTAATTTCTTCAAACCTGCTAATGAATTCACATCAACGATCTGATTGTTGAGCGTGTAGAGTTCCGTTAAGCTACTCAAACCTGCTAATGGATTTACATTTGTGATTTGATTACCTGTAAGACTGAGTTTAGTCAAATTTATTAATCCAGCTAAAGGTTCGATATCAGTGATCTGATTATTGCCAACACCTAAGATAGTTAAGTTCGTCAATCTGGCTAATGGTTTAATATCAACAATTTTATTACGACCAAGACCGAGTGTATTCAGTTTTGTTAGTCTAGCTAATGGCTGGATATTTGTAATGTGATTGCGAAAGAGATAAAGTTCTGTCAAGTTAGTTAAATTAGCCAATGGCTGAATATCCACGATGCCGCGATCTAGTGGCAGCGGGTTATTCGCACTACTAAGATTAAGTATAGTCAGATTAGTAAAACTAGCTAATGGCTTTAAATCGACAATATCTTGTTCGCTGAGATTGAGTTCAGTCAGATTTATTAATTGACTATTGGCTATTTGACAGTTCTGAGTTTCAGCTTTTTGCAGCAATACATCGATCGTATGTTTGGTATCCTCGCTGACAGAATCTCGATTTTGACACAGCTTGACAAAGCTTTTTACAACTATTTGTGAGGATTTGGAATAGTTACTTGCTAGCTGAACTAAAAATATGGCTAGACTGATCAGAATTAGAACTCTATTCATTGATTTTGGGCATCTAGGCAGATATTTACATTAATTTAGTAGTTTCTATCGAGCGATGCACTTTCTAATTCTACTCTCGATAGCTACTAATTTTCTCAATCGCTTGCTGCACAAATAGCTTGAGAAACTCATCCTTGCGACTCAATTGAAATTGCTGCTGCACCACTTCTGTCATCCCGCCATCACCCCAAGTTTGGTTCTGCTGAAAGTATTCAATAAAACTCCGTCCAGCAATGCGAGTGAGATAAGCTGTCGTGATGCCTTGAATCCCCTTGCCAAGGGCATAGGTAGCCACATTCACAGTGAGAGCTGTCGATAACAGTTGAATTGTCCCTTTGACAATCCCCAAACTAGTCAGGGTTTTACCCAGCGACAGTGCCAATTCTTGAGCAGTATCTTTATTCAAATCGCAGCTATAAACTTTGCCAATTTCAATAATCATCTGAGTATTAATCGCCGCTGTCGCCAGAAAATCAACCACAGGCAAAGGTGTCACTGTGACAACTCCCGCACTAATCCACTGAAACCGATTCACAATTCGCTCTGCTTCGCGGCGACGTTGGGCATCGATGAGCTGCCGTGCTTCGGCTCCCAATCGCTGCGATTGGAGCAAAATGTTGTCAGCTATCAAATCCTCGCCCTCAGCTCTGAGGACGGCTGCTAGACGGCGGACAAGCGGGAATATATCGGGATCGGGCGTAAACATTTCTCCCGATTCCAATCTGACTGGTTGGGGGTTGGCAGCGATCGCAATTACATCTTCAGCGTCAATCACATTCTGCACTCTAAGTTGCAATTGAGCGAGAATATTTGCTCGATCGAGTGGCGGGTACAAATCAGTTTTATTGAATACTAATAGCGATCGTTTACCGATTTCAGCCAGCCCGATTAAGGGAACATATTCTGATGCTCGCAAATCATTATCAACCACAAATAATAACAGATCTGCGGCTGTTGCTAGCTCGCGGGCGATCGCTTCTCGTTGAGTTCCAGCCGTGCCAGCTTCCAAAATGCCTGGAGTATCGGTAAGCAATATTTGTCGATCCAAACCTTTCAATTCCAGCGTATATGTTTCGCCCCTAGTCGTCGTTCCCATCGCCGCACCCACCTCGCCCACAATTCGCCCAATAATCGCATTAATCAACGAAGTTTTGCCAGCAGAACCAGTCCCAAATACAACGACTCTAATTTGTCCCCGTGCTAAGTTTTCAGCAATTTCTCGCGATTTGTCGATTAGAGCTTGACGAGTAACTTCATCTTGAATTTGTTGAAGCTGGAGATCGATCGCATTAAGATTTGCCGTTGCAGCAGCGGTTCTTTCAACTGGAACTGTAGGTAATTGTGATGATTTAGTTGTAGATTTTCCCCACCAGCCTCGAAATATCCCGATATAGTAAATTATGATCGCGATCGCAATCCCAATCAGCAGTAAAATACCAATCAAAATCGGTGTCGCCAACCACGGGGTTGTCCAGCTAACTTGGACATAGAGCGAGTAGATAGAAGTAATTAACCACAATGCCAAGATTGCGATCGAAACGATCGCAACCGCAATTGTCCACGAACGAGGAAAGCGCATACTTTGAGATTAATAGCGGTCTACCTATCCTAATCTGAGACTTGGCTGATTGTAGACTTAAATGTATGTTTAGACACAGATAGATACATAGACTGCACGGTGGTAGTCAGAAGTTCGATCGGAGTAAGCTAGAATAGTCAACATCTTTGGAAATTTTACGATGCTAGAAAACCGCGATTACACATTGATTATCGACAAAAGTGGCAGCATGTCCACCAAGGATAAGCCAGGTGGAATGAGTCGCTGGCAAATCATGCAAGAATCGGCACTAGCTCTAGCCAGTAAGTGTGAAGAACTCGATCCTGATGGAATTACAGTTTATCTATTTTCAGGTAAATTCAAACGCTATGATAATGTGACTGCGGCTAAAGTCGGCACGATTTTTCAAGAGAACGATCCTTCTGGTAGAACCGATTTAGCTGCTGTCTTAGGTGATGCCGTCAATAGTTATTTCCAACGCAAAGCCGCTGGACAAATCCCCGCCAACGGCGAGATCATCCTGGTAGTGACAGATGGAGAGCCAGACGATCGCAAAGCAGTCATGGACGTGATTCTAGCTGCCACTCAGAAGCTCGATCGAGATGAGGAATTAGCGATCTCTTTCATTCAAGTCGGTATAGATGAAACAGCCACCAAATTCCTCAAAATCCTCGATGACGATCTGGGACGTGCAGGTGCTAAGTTTGATATCGTCGATACCATCACGATGAATGATATGGAAGATTTAACACTCAAGGAAGTGTTATTGAGTGCAATTAGTGACTAGTTTATTCTATTTAATTCTCTCATAGTAACAGTAACCTGTAGGGGCGGTGCTGTCTTGTCGTTTTTTTATTCTGGGGTTCCCCCAGAATAAAAACGCCGCTTCATGCCCGCCCTCTAGAGTTTCAGCTATTTTCAATTACTCCAATCGTTTAAACTCTTGCGGCAAAACATCTTCTTCCGTAGTGTAAATGATATCTCGATCGCTAATCTTATACTGCTTGGCAAACTGTTTTGCATAGTCTAGTTTCTCTTGAATGAATCCTCCTTTTTGCAATATTTTCACATTCTGACTACGCAGCTTGTTTCTGGCGCGTACCTGACTAGCCTGATACTTCACCCAGAAATAACGACAGGCAGGAATCACAACTAACCCAATTCCATACATAGTTAGTACAGTCATTGAGCCACCCACTAAGTCAACAAATATACCATCCAACATGGTGGAGAGAATTCCAATTCCTAATAAATTAGCAGCAAATAAAATAATCGACCATTTCAGTTGTGTCGGCGTAGCTTTGCTAAACTTCCATTTGCGTTCGCGCAGTAATTTCGGTACCTTCGCAGATTCATCCGATTCATCTTTTAACGTAGCTTGAAGATCTGGAAAATGATAGACTAATTGTCCAGTTGGGCTAACTTCAGGAATACCGTTGAACTTAGTCAACACAGGCAACATATAGTTTTCATATTCCTTGTCATACCCCTGCCCCAAATCATCTAAATACGGTGCAATTTGTTCAGCAATTGCCACGCCCCGCTGACGATGAATCAGATTGCCAATGTAACGCCATCTCCGCTGTTCGAGATCGGCATTGGGATTACCGTCACCAAACAAGACTGAAAATACCGCCTCCAAAAAATTGAGAGATTTTCGCTGCTTTTTATTCGATCGATCTGGCTCCGCCGCTGCCATACTAGAGTCAGAACCAGAACTACTCCCACCCCAATTAAAAATACCTAAAACACAGTTATCATCACCACAATCACCTCCACCTTCACTCCCAAATATTGTCGCCAGGGTAATCGCCAAAATAGCCAGATAGACAACCGCAATCGAGCCAATCAACAGCACCCCAAACGAGATCCGCACCAGATAAAATCCTATCCCCCAAATTCGATCGAACCAAGCTTTAAGTTGCAATCGAATCGACTTCCGCAGTAAAATCTGCCTAAAGTCTGGAGCCAACACATAAATAACCTCCCCAGTATCCGTCACCTGAAGATGTCCCCCAGTCTGACTCGCCAACGCCAGTAACCCCGCCCGCACTTCTTCCAGATACATACCTGTATGGGTGACAACATCCCCACAAGTGACGCGATAACCAAGCTCTTCCACTGCTGTCATGAGTTGAGGAGATCGATCCATCTGCTGCTACCTCACTATATCCACTAGCTAACTATTGGCTATCTACCTTCAATTATAGTGTAGATAATTACAAGCTGATGAGTTGTAATTTAGAGCAGCAGAGAGTTACACTCGTTGGCACAACATACCGAAGGTAATCAACTCAAAAAATGTGTCAAACTAGATAAAATACATCAGCACCCATCTACATGAACAGCGAAAGTTTAGCCAAATATATCGAAGATACCGATGGGATGGGTAAGTCATGGCTACTGGTACAACTCCGATTGAGCAAGCTAGCCGAAGCTAAGTCTGATTTGTCACCAGAAGAATATAAAGCAAGATTGGAAGATATCTACCAATCGATGATGAATCTCGGTGAATGGTGGATTGGCATGGAAGAAGAAGTATTTTAACTAGCGGTATATTCGATCTACCCTTGCAAAATTATCTTGAGATCCTAGCGCGGTTGAGAATGCTCGAATTCATACAGATGCTTGAAAAAGTAGGCAAGATGTTCGTGTGGTTCTCCTGTTTGGCGAGAATAAAATTGTCGTCCCATTTTCAGAGAAATTTCTTCTCTAAATTGACGAGACTCCTTTGCAGACTCTTCCGCAGGCTTATCTTCGGGATACACCTGTTGCCAATAAGGTTTGGCTTTGCGAATGGAAAGTAGTGCATAAGATAACTCATCTAGAATGTTTCTACAATCAATATTAGCTCTCCAGCATTCTTGCCAAGAGGATTTAAAAGTTTTTGGGCTTTCTAGATTAAATTGCTTACAGTATTCGATTCGAGTTGCTGCTCTTATCCACTTTTCAGCTAAATCTTTATCATTAACAAGATCATCCACCATATCTTGGTAGATATTATCTAAGTTGAGATGATTATTCTGATAGTGACATCCTTGTTGATATTTACAATTAGTAATTTCATCAAAGAATTCTTGTAGTTCAGGAATTAAAAAATAGGCTTCTTTATGAATTAATCCAGTAAACCAAATTTTATGATTGCTTGTATTTGATACATTAACTCGATTATTCTCATACAAGTTATCAAACGCACAGTCTATGTCTTCAAACGGGTATTCAAATGAGCTGTTTAATGGCTGAGAGTGCAAGTCTATGTCGATAATAGCAAATATTTTATGTGGAGACAGGCACGACTCATCCATAGATAAAGTATGAATTATAGGTAGTCTTTCATAAGTTTTAATTACTTCAGCTCTACTACCAGAATTGATAAATATTGGCGGATTATCTTTCCACTTTTCAGGTAAGCAAGCTTTGTAAAAATTAGAATCTGGCGTGTGTTCATTTTTCACATAAGATCCTGGCGATCTTCTCCCACTCTCTTTGGGAATATCTCCTTCACAGAGAACAATTATTCTGCGCCGAATTCTTGGTGATTTAATAATATTGAGACAGTGTAAATCGATATCCATCCAGATTAATGAGCAGATGCAGTTTATGGCTTAACAAGTTTTGGTTCGATCTCTTTAACGTGAGCAGGTGTAAGCGCACTGCAAATTTCATAAGAATGGGTAGCAAGAATGTATTGATTGCTAGGTGCCCATTCTTCTAAATCTTTAACTATTTGATATTGCCAGTCTGGATGCAGTCCAATCTCAATTTCATCAACTAGAACGATCGAATCTTGAATTTCTTTTGTTCTCAGCCATGCATAAAAAGTCAATCGTCTCAATTCGCCATGACTTAGATCTTCGGGGTGTAATATTCTTTCTTTTCCATTCTCGATCGTTTTGATAATTATGCCAGATAGATCTTTTAATGGCTCAATTATTTTTCCTGAAAAAACATGTTCTAAATCTCTAGAAATCCTAGCATATTCAGTTCCATACTGACCGCGAGTTTGAATTGCTTGTTGCCAGTCATTTTCCTTAGCTTTCTCAAAAGCTTCTGCCAGAATCTTGATTGTGGAGAAATCATGTAAGAAAAATCCCAGTAACCTATCTTGATTTTTTCGAGCGGCATGTTCATAGGTTTCGTTGTCAATCGTATTCCCAAACAAACAATCTATATCTTGACGATTGAAGAACAAGAATACTTGACTTGCTGGTGCTGCTAAAAATACTTTTTTAGATATTTCTTGAAGAACATCTGTATGCACATCGTCACCACGAACAAGACATAGGATATTTACTTCATCATAATCATCATTTAATCGATAAGAGCAGATATGATACTGATTGTCAGCCAGTAAAGTGTCTAGGATCTCTTTTTTATTCTTGTTAGCATTTGCAAAGTGAATGATTTCGTCTATCTTAGAGTCTAGTTCTAACTCTATTTGTTGTAACTTACGCTCATAAGCCATCGATTGTATCCATTTCTCCTCTTCTGAAACATCAAACAATGTTGAAGGTTGCAAGTAATCATCTATGATTGATGATTTTACGAATGGACTATTTTTTCTTGTCTCAATAGATTCTTCCTTTATACGCAAATTCTCTAGCTGTATTGTTATTGACTCACGTTCAAGCTTCAATAGCTGAGTTTCTTCTACTAAACCATTCATTTTTTTTGAACATTCAATAAATCCAAATTCTTTGAGAATATTTATCTCTTTATCTGGTGAAAACTCATTAACTATCGAGCAAGTACTATGGCAAGAAAAATCAAGGAAAATACTATGACCTCCATCTGACAATTCAATTATTGCTAATGTGCTACCAGAGTTATAATCTATTTCAAAATCTTTTAAGAGATTTATTATAAACTCATGCTTATCTGGATCGGCAGAACAAGTCAGAAGTGTGAAAATAAGTTGAAGCAATGTACTTTTACCACCACCATTGAGGCTGGCTAGGGGAAAAATTCTAGGAATGCGCTCTTTCTCAAAGGTGATGTCAATATTTTTTAACGCTCGGAAATTCGGAACTTGAACTCGCTGCAAATGCATAGTCTACCTCCAGACTCAATTTCCAAGGAATAAAACAGGCTAGATGAATTTCACTAGAACTCAGTGATGAGAGCATAATCGATCGGGTTACTGCGAAGATTTTACCCACCCCACCCTGCGGTCACCCCTCCCAAGAGGGGATTTTTCGAGACTAAATTTATTTTAGGTGTGTTGGTAATTTGTCGAATCGTAATAAGTCGTCGTAGGTTTCTCGCTCGATGATCACATTCGCCTCACCATTATTAACTAATACGGCGGCGGGACGGGTGATTCGATTGTAGTTGGAGGACATGCTGTAGTTGTAAGCACCAGTGGCGGGAACAACAAGGATGTCTCCAGGTACAGAGGTGGCAATCTGAGCGTCTTTGATCAGGATATCACCAGATTCGCAGTGCTTGCCTGCGATCGTCACAGTTTCCGTGATTGGTGCGGACATCTTGTTGGCAATCATTGCCCGATAGGTAGATTGGTAGGTGATTGGGCGGGGGTTGTCGGACATACCGCCATCGATACTGAGGTAATTGCGAATGCCAGGGACGGTTTTGTTACCGCCGATGGTGTAAGCGGTGACGCAGCTACTGCCAATCAGGGAACGTCCAGGTTCGGATAATACGCGGGGATAGGCGACTCCATGCTCGTCACAGGCAGTTTTGAGGGCGGTGGCGACGTTTTTTATCCACTCGTCGATACTTTGAGGATCGTCAGCTTCGGTGTATTTGATGCCTAAGCCGCCACCGACGTTGATTTGACTGATTGGTAAGCCGTGGCTGAGGGCGAGTTTGTACCAGTCCACCATTACGCCAGCGAGATCTTGGTGGGGTTGCTGCTCGAAGATTTGGGAGCCGATGTGGGCATGGACACCGATACAGGTAATGTCTGTCTGCTTGCTCAACCAGGTGAAGACTTCATCGAGTTGATTGGGATCGAACCCAAATTTACTGTCTAAATGTCCGGTGCGAATATATTCGTGGGTATGGCATTCAATCCCTGGAGTAAGCCGAATCATCACGGGGACATTTTTACCTGCGGAGCTGGCGATGCTGGCAATGTTCTGGAGTTCTAGCCAGTTATCAGCCACAATCCGACAGTCTTTGGAAATTGCGAGTTCTAGTTCGGCGACTGATTTATTATTGCCGTGAAAGTAGATCTGTTCCGCACTGACTCCAGCTCCGATTGCCGTCAGAATTTCACCACCAGATACCACATCGATTCCTAGTCCTTCACTCCGCACGATCGCACAGATCGCCAGACAACTCCACGCTTTAGAAGCATATATCACCAGGGATTCACCTGGATAATATTTTTGCCAGCCATCCCGATATTGTTTACAGGCAGTCCGCACCGATTGCTCATCCAGAATGTATAGTGGTGAACCAAACTGCTGCACCAATTCTGTCACATCGCAACCACCAACTTCGAGACAATCTCGATCGTTCACTGTGGCAGTCAGTGGAAGAATGTGCTGGTTTGGTGATGCGTCTGCGGTGGCTGGAGACAAGTACTGGCGGCTGGTGGAAATTGATACCATTGGGTTGTACGAAAGCGAGAGTCTGAATTACTAAATTATAATCCAATCTTTTATGAGGATTTGAGGATGAATAGAATGAAGTTACTAGTAATGCTTTGTATTTAATTTATGTATCATATAAATATCATTGATAGCATTTTATTTAATATTTGTTTAAGATTGTAATGAAATAACTCAAAAATGGAGTTATGCTAAAGAAGTTAGCCGATTGAGTGCGAGGTGTGAACACCTCGAAATAATCTATGGAAATTAGAAGTCCATCGGCAGTCGTCAACAAAGGTAGAGTTGTGCCGCAAGCGATTGCCGAACTCCACTCTCTTTGCCAGGAACACTCAATTTTATTAGATTTAATTACGGATGCGATCGTGCTTTGCTCGATCGAGGGGCAGGTAAAATACTGGAATCGTAGTGCCGAAAATATCTACGGCTGTCTCGGTGCAGCCACAATTAGTCCCCACACTGTAGATTTTCGAGATCGTTTTAATCATCCACGTTATCAAGAGGCGATCGATCTCACAATTTCTCAAGGAGAATGGAGTGGGGAACTTCAGTTCGTAACTCAGATAGGAAAAGAGATTACCGTCAATACCCATTGGCATCTGATTGCGACAATGGATGGAACACCTTCATCGATTTTGACGATCGATACCGATATTAGCAAATATAAGCTGCTCGAACGCCAATTTCTCCGCGCTCAACGCCTGGAAAATCTGGGGACACTAGCTAGTGGCATCGCTCACGATCTAAATAATATTCTGACACCGATCGTCGCTATTACCGAACTATTGCCGCTACGACTCAAAAATCTAGACGAACGCACCCAAAAACTGCTCGGTACTCTCGCCGAAAATTCCAAGCGTGGGCGAGAATTAGTCGCTCAAATCCTGACTTTTGCCAGGGGTGGCGATGGCGAACATACGATCTTGCAGCCGCGACATTTGCTAGCGGAAGTTGTCCAAGTTGCCAGACAGACTTTTCCCAGATCGATCGAGATTAGTCTTCAGATTGAAAATAGTAACCTGTGGACACTATCTGCGGATAGCACCCAGCTTCATCAAGTGCTGATCAACCTCTGTGTCAATGCTCGCGATGCGATGCCAGACGGGGGTGAATTGACGATTAAGGCAGAGAATATCATCTTAACTGATGAGTACCCAAAATTGCATCCAGATGCCCACGGCGGCGCATATGTAGCGATTACCGTGGCAGATACCGGAATCGGCATCCCGCCAGAATTACTCAGTCGAATCTTTGAACCATTTTTCACTACTAAGCCGATTGGCAAAGGTACGGGGCTAGGACTTTCGACAGTCCAAACCATCGTCCACAATCACCAGGGATTTGTAGATATTTCTAGTCAAGTTGGGCAGGGGACACAATTTCGATTTTATCTACCAGCCAACGACGGGATTGAACCAGTCCAAGTTGAGTCGATCCTACCAACTCTGACAGGCAATGGCGAACTGATTTTGATCGTCGATGATGAGCCGTCCATTCGGGAAATTCTAGGTGATACGATCGAATCTTACGATTATCAAAGCATCACCGCCCATAACAGTCAACAAGCGATCGAACTATACCGCCAGCATCATCACAAAATCCATACGATCCTGCTCGATTATATGATGCCTGGAGGCAATCCAGACCAGACGATCGCCCAATTCCACTCGATCGATCCCCAAGTACGAGTAATCCTCATGAGTGGCTTATCCGCCGCCGAAATTGCCGTCGAAAGCCACGGTGAGCCAGCGACATCCTTTTTGGCTAAACCCTTTAGTACCAGGGATTTACTTTGTGCTTTGAGGGTAGGGTAGGGGAGTGTGGGAGGTGTGGGAGGCAAGCGTCCTTACTCTTTCTCTTTCCCCCCACACTCCCCATCCTCTTTCCTGAAAAATAGTAATAATTCCAATCAAACTGGGCACAATAAGCTAGCGACTACCTGTTATAGGTTTCAATCTAGCAATACCGACAAATATATCCCTTATGTCGTACCCTTCCCAAAATAATTCGACACTGCCATCACAGCTAGATTTACCGAAGAGTGAAATCAGTACCCAAGTTCAAAAAATATGTCAACAGGGTGACGATTTTGCATTTAGGAGCGAACATCAGCGGGCAATTGAATACTATACTCAAGCGATTGCCCTTAATCCTAATTTTGAGTTAGCCTATTGTGCCAGGGGTAAATCATTAATTGAGTTGAAGGATTATCGACAAGCTGAAACTGATTATCAAACGGCACTCAAAATTAATCCGACTTTAGCAATTGCCGACGGGGGATTGGCGCAAGTTTATTATCACCAAAAAAACTATCCAGCAGCTCTAGTTTCCTGCGATCGAGCAATCCAGCGAGATTGTGATAATATCGACTTTTATCAATGCCGCGCGTTAATCAATAAAAAGTTAGGGGATTACCCACGCATTCTCTTTGATTGCAAATTCATTCTCGAACATCAGCCCAGCGATCTTGCCGCCCGATGGTTAAATGCTCGTACTCATTTTGAGATGGGTAATTATCAACTGGCGATCTTTAACTTTAGTCAATATCTAAATTTACGCGGTGACTATGCCCATGCACATTATTATCGGGGAATTTGCTATGAACGATTGGGTAATCGATCGGAAGCACTAATAGATCTCAATCGGGCGATCGAACTTGAAGATGATTTAGCAATTCTATACCGCAGACGGGGCCGAATTCTCCAGCAGTTAGGTGATTTTACAGGTGCAATGGTGGATTACGATCGAGCAATTAGTCTCGATCCCCAGATGGCTCAAGCGTATAGCAATCGTGCCGATATCTATATCAGTCGCGGTGATTACCCGCGTGCATTATTCCAGTGCAATCAAGCAATTCATCTCGATCCACAACTAGTTGCTGCTCACTACCAGCGCGGAATCATCAACACCGAAGTTGGTAATCTTCATGCTGCATTAGCTGATTATCACCGACTGATTCAAATTAACGATCGAGATATTCATGCCTATATTCAACGGGGGTGGATTTATTTTCGACATGGTGAATATGCCTCAGTTCAAGCTGATTGTGAACAGGTGCTGACGATCGATAGGGAAGCTGTAGCTGCCAATTATTTACTAGGAGTTGCACAGTCATTGTCAGGATCAAAACAAGAAGCAATCTTCAGTTTCACTAAGGCAATTAATGCCGAACCTAGTTTTATTTGTGCCTTGTATCATCGTGGACTATTGCATCACGATCTCAAGCATGAAGATAAAGCGATAGGTGACTTTACTCTCGCTCAAGCTATTCAAACTCAACAGTTGGATTGCACTGCAAAACGCGATGAGACTGGGTTATATGCTGAGGGTTTAGCACTCTATCACTTGGGACAGCCAGATGCAGCTAGAGTAATTTTGAACCAAGCCGCAGTAGTAGCTCAAAAACTCAAGAGCAATGTTTTTCATCGGCAAATCATGTTCACGATCGAAGCCCTGAGTATGAATTAATTATCGAATCTTTCATTACCATTGGATAAATTCAATGTATATCTAAAATCTAAACTGTCGTGTAAATACTGAGCCGATTTTAGAATTGTTTAGTTAATATTGACGAAGCACCTGAAATTGATGCTTGCTCAATCGCAATAGCGTTAATCATTCTTTTTTGAGGCATTCCGCCCATGTCGAAACCCCACTCTCCCTCCTCTACTCCCGAACTAGCCTCACAATCCGACAATCCAAATTTGTTTGAGCAGATCTCGCCTGCGGCAGCAGCAGATCTAGTTGTAGAAACTCCGCCGAGCGTCACCCCTGCCGATCTTGCGGCTCCCTCTCTCTCTGGACAGGGCGTAGCCATGCAATACTGTGAAAGTGGTCGCAAATCTCTGGCTCTCAAGGACTATGCAAAGGCGCGATCTGCTTACAAAATTGCGATCGAGTGGTGTCCTCAGCTCGCTGTTGCCCATAGTGGCATGGCTCAGGTGTGTTATGACGTTCAGGACTATTCAGGTGCGTTGACGGCTCTAACAGCCGCAATTAAATGCGATCCAGCACCTGTTAACTTCTATTATCAACGGGCATTAGTCAATAAAATTCTCAAAAACTACGATCGAGTTTTAATTGACTGCCAAAGGATCCTCTCACACGATCCAAATCATGCCTCTGCAAGCTGGTTACATGTTGTCGCACTAGTCAAAACAGAGCAATATAAAGCTGCTGTGCCGAATTTAGATCGACATATTCAAACATATCCTCAAGATCCAAACGGATACTATTATCGGGGAATTTGTGCTGAACGGTTGGAAAATTTTGCCGAGGCATTAGTCAATTTAGATCGGGCAATCGAACTGCAACCAAATCATCCGATTTTTCATCACGCACGGGGGCGAACTCGGCGCAGATCTGGTGACTTACCAGGTGCATTAATCGATTTTGACATTACGATCGATCGGAAACCACAGGCAACCGTCTACGAAGAGAGATCGGAAATTCATCGCTGTTTGGGCAGTCATGATGAAGCTCTCAAAGATTGCACTCGCGCCATTGAACTAGATCCACAACTTGTTGGTGCTTATTTTCGCCGAGGCTTAATCTATGGTGAACGCGGTGATATCGATCTAGCATTACAAGATTATGGGATTACGATCGGGATCAATCCCCAACATATCGATGCGTACATTCAAAGAAGCTGGATTTATTTCAGACAAAATAATTATAATCTTGCCAAGTTAGATTGTCAGGTAATTAAATCTTTAGATAGTGCTTGTTTTTGGTCTAACTATATCATTGGTGTGATCGAAAGTATCTCTGGCTTAAAACGTGAAGCGATCGATAGTTTAACCAAAGCAATTGAGATTTCGACTAACTATGTTTCGGCCAGGTATCATCGGGGAATCGTCTATCATCAATTGGGTGATGTCACCAATGCAATGGCAGATTTCGAGCAGGCACGCACCATGCAAGCTCGCGGATTAGAGCGATTGGTCGATCGAGATGAGACAGGCTTTTATGCTGAAGGGATTGCGCTCCAGCATTTGGGACAGCCAGATGCAGCTCGCAAAGTCCTTCTATTTGGAGCCTTAGCAGCCAAACGCTTTAACAATAATAGTTTCCACCAGCTCATTCAGGCGCAGATCGAATCCCTGGGATTACAGTCCGGCGATCTCAGCGCAGATCCGTTGAATTAAGTGGAATGGCGGAAGATGTTGATGGAGAAATCGACTGAAATTTGTTATACTAAAACATCTTTCGATCAACAACCGAACTAGCTCTAAGTTCGATCGATTCATCTGTTTATGAACAAGAAACGTGTTTTATCTGGCATCCAACCGACTGGCAATTTACATCTTGGTAATTATTTAGGCTCGATTCGGAATTGGGTAGAACACCAGCATGAATATGAAAACTATTTTTGTGTCGTCGATCTTCACGCCATTACCGCCCCTCACAATCCGCTCACGTTAGCCGAAAATAGTTATACTATTGCCGCCCTATATTTAGCTTGTGGTATTAGTCTCGAACACGCCAGTATTTTTATTCAATCTCATATTCCCGCCCACAGTGAACTAGCTTGGTTATTAAATTGTGTCACGCCATTAAACTGGCTCCAAGACATGATTCAGTTCAAGGAAAAAGCCATCAAGCAGGGCGAAAATGTTAATGTTGGTTTATTAGATTATCCAGTACTAATGGCTGCGGATATTCTCTTGTATCAAGCTGATAAAGTCCCTGTTGGTGAAGATCAAAAGCAACATTTAGAATTGACTCGCGATATTGCAGGTAGATTCAATCATCAATTTGCTAAAAAGAGTCCAGTCTTAAAATTACCTCAACCGCTAATTCAAACCGATGGGGCGAGAATCATGAGCCTCACAGATGGAACTAAGAAAATGTCCAAATCAGATCCATCGGATCTGAGCAGAATTAATATCTTAGATAGCCCCGAACTGATCCAAAAGAAAATCAAGAAGTGTAAAACCGATCTCGAACGAGGATTAACATTTGATGCTCTAGATCGACCCGAATGTCGGAATTTACTCACACTGTACATGTTGATGTCGGGCAAGTCAAAAGAGGCGGTTACTACTGAATGTCAAGATCTCGGCTGGGGTCAATTTAAACCATTACTCACCGAAGCGACAATCGAACATTTACGCCCAATTCAAGTCAAATATCAAGAAGTGATGGCAGATCGTGAATATTTAGAATCCGTCCTCCGTAATGGTAAGGATAGCGCGGCAGCAATTGCTAATCAAACCCTAGCTGATGTCAAAGCCGCTCTAGGTTTCTCTATCTCCAGCTAAGTGTGTTGGGTTATCTCCTTACGGAGAGGCTCCGCCAACATTCTTCAACCCAACCTACAGATCTAAAACACCATCCACCATTCACCAATTAACGATGATTAAATATTTATTATCTCAACTCACTATCCTCACGACAATTGCAGTGGTATCGATACCCCTATCCGCATCCGCAGCACCCAATCCCAGTCCAACCGAGCCAGCTCAACCAACTATTGCTAGCCTAGATGCCGCCTTACAACAAAATCCGCAGGATGTAGATGCCTACGTCGAGCGAGGAATCTTACATGCTAAACTCGATCGAAATATACCTGCGATCGCCGATTATACCGCAGCCATCAGGCTCGACCCAAATCGCGCTCTCGCCTACAACAATCGTGCCATAGCCAAACTCAATCTCCGCGATTATCGCGGTGCTTATCTCGACTATACCCAAGTGGTGCGGATCCTCCCTGAAAAAGCCATTGCTTACAACAACCGCGCGACTGCTCGTCAGGGTATGGGTGATTGCAAGGGCGCGATTGCCGATCTCAAAATCGCTGCGGCACTGTTTCAGTTGCAGGGCGATAGTTTCAATCATCAGCGAACGCTGGCTAATTTGAGAGTGTTTCAGAAATCTAGACGTTAATGAGTTGGAAGGGTGCTGTCTGAACTATGATTTATCTGATTAATAGACAGACTATGATTTTCGGATAGCAGGATCGATCGTAGGGTGCGTTACTGCGCCTGTCTTGTCGTTTTTTTATTCGTGGGGAACCCACGAATAAAAACGCCGCAGCATAACGCACCAACCTCAAGTACAAAGCAATAAATCCGATCTCCAACATTCAATCGATCTGTTGGTTGGTGCGTTATGCTCCGCAGTAACACACCCTACGTTGTCTGTTCGTCCAATACCTTTTTCAAGCCGTCCCGTCGTACCAGCTCGAAAATCTCATCGAGAATTTCTTGCGCTCCCTTGCCGCGCAGCAGTTCCGCCAGATCCTTACCGATTTGTTCAGCATCGACAGCTAATCCGGTAATTGTATCCGTCACTAGTCTTTTCCCATCCAGACTAGATACCATCCCCGTCAGCGTGAGCTTGTCATCATCGATGGTAGTATTGACACCGATCGGTACCTGACAACCACCCTCTAGCGTCCGCAAAAATGCCCGCTCTGCATAACAACGGTAAGCTGTCGGCTGATGTTGCAAGGTTTGGAGTACCGCCAAGATTTCTGGATCTTCCGTCCGACATTCGATCCCCAGTGCCCCCTGTCCCACCGCGTGGAGCGACAAACTAGCCGGAATGAGCTGGTGAATTCGATCGCCAAAATCCAGGCGTTGTAGACCCGCCGCAGCCAGAATTAGCGCATCATATTCACCCGCATCTAGCTTCGCTAGGCGAGTATTCACATTTCCCCGCACATCTTTGAAAGCAAAGTGGGGAAAATGATGGCGGAGTTGAGCCAGTCGCCGCAGGGAAGATGTCCCAATGACAGCACCTTGGGGGAGAGTTTCGAGCTGACAGCCTTTGTGCTTTTCGTTGACGACGAGCGCGTCAGCCGGATTTTCTCGCTCAGTAATACAACCAAGCATCAAACCTTCTGGTAAATTAGTGGGTAAGTCCTTGAGCGAGTGAACTGCCAAATCAGCAGTTCGATCGAGCATTTTGACTTCTAACTCCTTGGTAAATAGCCCCTTATCGCCAATTTTCGCTAGCGGTACATCGAGAATTTTATCCCCTTGGGTACTCATCATCTCGACTTCAAAAGTTCGATCTGGGAAATGCTTCTGCAATTGGGCTTGCACCCAATAGGTTTGGACTAATGCCAGTTGACTTTTCCGCGAAGCGATGCGGATCGTCTTGGTTGAGCTAGTAATAGGATCGGACATATATAAAAAAGTGCATATAAATACCTAGTCTACTAGGATACAGTGACGAGTGAGTAGTGAATAGTGGATAGTAGATAATGGATAGTCATTTGTGTATCCTTACCAACTGAGAACAGTGTTCGAGGCGCGTCTGTTCGGGCGACGTTTGGGGCAAGGGTTATTTCTATAATTTTTGTTAAATTGAATTTTTACTTTCGCTTTAGATATATGAGATAGATCTGCCTTAATAAGTACCGATCCACCATCCACCATCCACCATCCACTAATTTAATGAATTCCTCTCACCAAGATCGACATACTGCGGAACTCCATCAGATGCAACGGGCAATTGCGGGGTTGCTTATATATCAAGATATCTTAGATAGTGAGGTGGGAAGAGCGTTGATTAAGCTGCTTCAGGCAATTGCCAATGGGGATAGATCTCAAGGTAATGCCCTAATTTGTCTGACGGCTTATGGCAGCTTTTTCAAAGCGTTGGCAGACCAAAATTGTAGCTGGGATGAATATTTGATCTATCAATTATTACAAGCTGAGAATCCATTTAGTTTGCAAGCTCAAAATATCAATCTCGCTAATTCTACCGAAACTAGCCGTCGCAGATTATCACCAGCATTAGTAACTGCTGCTCGACAAGATCTAGAATCATTACATGTGCTGTATACCTGTGGACAGTATATTCCCCAATGGGTTGGACAAATTGGTGGCAAACCAGTCTGTTGGCTCGAATGCAATATCTTTGATCGACAACATTCGATCGTCAAAGCTCTCCACAGTCAAAACTGGGGCGAACTAGTAGAAGATTTAGCTGAATACTATCAGCAAGTTGGAGTTGGCATCTTCGGGCAATATCGAGCATTGAGATGGCAGGGACAACTACTAGGAATTGCTCATCCCGATCGAGTCCAGATCGCAGGTCTGATTGGTTACGAACAGCAAAAAGCCACTTTAATTAAAAATACCGCATCTTTACTCGCAGGTAAACCAGCTCTAAATATCTTACTGTACGGCGGTAAAGGAACTGGTAAATCATCCCTGATTAAAGGCTTGCTCAATCATTATCTCAATAGTCAATTGCGACTATTAGAGGTAAGTAAATCAAACACGATCGATCTGCCGTTAATTCTCGATCGATTGACCGATTTACCCCAAAAATTCATCATTTTCATCGACGATCTTTCGTTTGAAGAAGATGATGAAAATTTTAAAGCACTGAAAGTAGTCCTCGAAGGCAGCGTCACCGCTCGACCAAATAACGTGGTTGTCTACGCCACCTCCAATCGTCGTCACTTGGTGCGAGAATACTTCGCAGATCGTCCCAGACCCCAAGATGCAGGCGAGATTCAGATGTGGGATACTGTTCAAGAAAAGCTATCTTTTGTCGATCGATTTGGCATTACTCTCACCTTTGAACCTGCGGATCAATCTAAATACCTAGAAATAGTCCATCACCTGGCGGCGGAAGCAAAATTATCACTAGCACCAGAGGATCTAGAATATCGCGCCCTCCAGTGGGCAACCAGACACAATGGACGTTCTGGACGCACCGCCCGCCAATTTATTGATTATCTAAGTGGAGAGTAATTCCGTTCACACTTCTCCCCTGAAAGAAACTCTGGTTAGGTGTGTTGGGTTGTCTCCTGACGGAGAGGCTGCGCCAACATTCTTCAACCCAACCTACAGATCTACTGTGTCTGTGGTTGTGCCTACGGCAGGCTAACGCCAACGACTTCGCTCAACCACCGAGGGTTGAGCGAAGTCGTTGGCGTTGGCAAAGCCTGCCGTAGGCACAGCCTCTCCGCAAGGAGAAAACCCGTTAATGGGTATATTCTTTATCGGGAATCACCTAAGTCGGTAATTGCCAGCGTTCCGACTCCGACTCACCACTTGTACTGAGCGTAGTCGTTCGCGTAGCGTCTCGAAGAGAAGTATTTACCATCGAGAAGGAATTGCCGCAACCACAGACGGTAGTTGCGAGGGGATTTTGGAAGCGGAAGCCGCCGCCCATGAGATCTTCGGAGTAGTCCAGCTTGAGGTTGTCGAAATATCCTAGCTGCTGCAGATCGATCGAGACAGAAACACCATTGATATCATAGACTCGATCCCGCTCTGAAATCGCATCGATTAGATCGATCGTGTAGTGAAAGTCATCGCAGCCACCACTAGCAAACCCAATTCGGAATTTGCTAGTATTCTGCTCGCGGACTGATTGCATTCTCACAATCTCGGCAATCGCTGCTTTACTAATTTCAATCATTTATTTATCCGAATTTCTGGCGTAGTCATCCTCATATCGCACAATATCATCTTCGCCTAGATACTCGCCATTCTGAACTTCGATGATCACCAGGGGAATCACACCTGGATTTTCGAGTCGATGCTGGGCACCAACTGGGACATAAGTAGATTGATTGTTATGCAAGATCTCTTCCTTACCATTGCATGTCACCTTGGCAGTACCATAGATCACGATCCAGTGCTCGCTGCGATGATGGTGCATTTGGAGACTCAACCGATGTCCTGGTTTGACCTCAATTCGCTTGATTTTATGTCCTTTCCCCTCTTCTAAAATCGTAAAGGATCCCCACGGACGTAACTCAGTTGCGGCAACAGGATTGGGATTCATCTGTGGAGTAGTGGCTAAATCGCTGGTTTGTGTTTTGGTCATAAGTATTTTGAATTAATGGATTAACCAACATTTTAGGTTTGCTGGTGGGTTTTGACTTAATTTGGAAGTCGTCAATCACCTTACCAAGATTTGGGCACCTTCCGAATCGACAAATATACCGAACATACCCACACTAATTGATTCAATGGTGGCTTCTACCAGTAATTCCAAATTCAAAATACTTTACCGATTCTCCACCAAGGATCGATTATTTCTAGTGGGGTTGGGCAGGTTTGTTTGAAACCTATATGTTATGAATCAATGCTCTCTAGCATAAACCTGCCCCTACGAGATGTCTGAATGAGTTTGAATTTGGAATTGCTGGGCTTCTACTAATAAAAATACAACCAAACTGGAATCATTACCAGAAAAATTAACGTACTGACAATAATACTGCTAGCAACGAGATTTCCGTCGAGATGATACTCCTCGGCTAGAATCAATCCGGCAAAAGCGCAAGGCATCCCCGACATTAGCACCAATCCCAGCCGAGGATCGCCACTCATTCCCATCATCGTAATCACAACGCCGACAATCGTTGGCATCACAATCGTTTTGAGGATTGCTGGTAATAATGCCAGTTTGAGACTTTGCCAGCCCTGAATCTGACTCAACCGAATTCCCATCAAAATAAACGCCCCTGGAATTACGACCCAAATCGAGGCGTGAAGACCTGATTCGACTAATTTTGGGACTGGTATCGTCCGCGTCAATGAACCCAGCGCAAAACCCCACAGAGATGGCACAGAGCAGAGATCCTTCAACTGCATCCACCAATTATTTGTCGCAGTACCTTGACGACCATAGTAGCTAGAAACTAACACCCCCAAACCATAAGTACCAAAAACATTCTGCGTGACGCTGTACAGTACCGCCCAACTTAAATCCTGCTCTGACACAAAATAGGGGACGATTGCCAACCCCACAAATCCCGTATTGCCCAACATCGAGCACAGCAATAAGCTGCCACTAATTCCAGGTGTCGGCGCGGGTAGATCATCTGGCTGCATTCTCTTCCAGATCTGAATACTCAACCACCCCAATCCCAATCCCAACAGCAGCGATGCCACTGTAATCGTCGGTGCCAATTGAGCGCGTTCATCAAACGTAGTTTGCCGTGCTAATGAGAAAATCTCGATCGGCACCCCGACCCAGTATAAACCCCGCCCCAACCAATAAGGAAACCGAGTCGGTAAGAATCTCACCGACAAAATACCTAGACCCGTCCAGCAAATTAGTGGAGTATACGCCTGGATGAGCGGATTGAGCATGGAGTGGGTGTGGGAGTGTGGGAGTTGGGAGTTGGGAGTTGGGAGACTGGGGGATTGGGGGAGCTGCGTAGATCTTACCCACCCCGCCCTTACGGGCACCCCTGTCTTGTCGTTTTTTTATTCTGGGGGAACCCCAGAATAAAAACGCCGCTCCAAGGAGGGGATTTTCTAGCCTAAAGCCTAAAGCCTAAAACACTACCTAACCACATCCTTGATATACCAGTGACCTTTCTGGCGGATGAGGTTGTATTCAACTAGAACTTTTTTGGAGTAGGAGTTACTTGCATCTAGTTGATCACCTCTGTAATACTGAGCAGTCTCGTCTACTTGTACTTTGATTTTAGCTGCATTTGCGAGGGGATTGGCGTGAGCGATCGATGACACCACAATATTCTGGTGCTGGTATTTCCAGTGGATATTCGATCCTTTGGCTGCTTTGGAGCGATTGAGGGCTGTAGATAGAGCAGGATCTACCAGAATATCGTTTAATTGAGTGGTTTGATAATCTCGATCGAGAGATTTTGTTTTGGCACTCAACCAGGTTTTGACTGTCTGTTGAGCGATGTCGGTGGTGAGTAATCCAGCGTTCGTATTTGCGACCGTAGGTTTTGGAGCTGTCTGGGTGGGGGTGGGTAGATTACTTGCCGTCGGCTGTTGTGTGGCAGTCATGCTCACGATCGTTTTGTAAGCATTAGGTATTGCGCTACCGATGGCAGTTACCAGCCAAGCTGCACCCCAGATACAGGCAACTCCGCCTGTTCCGACTAATAAAATTCTGGGAATATTTGCTTTGCGACGGATCCGTCGCGGACGAACGAGGGAACCAGATCGTCGGTCAGTTTTGACCAATTTTCCTGATTTTGCGGTTACTAGTCCACCACTAATTTCGTCGGATAGCAATGTTTGGGGGCGATCCTGATAGAGTTGCTCAAACTGTCCATCGATGGTTCTGGCGGTGGGCATTGAGCGGCGACGCTGGCGTTCGCGTTCGAGCTGAATTACATTGCTAGGTTCGGGTTCGACCGTGGGGATAATTGGCAGTTCGGGGCTAAGTGTGGGGGTGGAATCTGGTAACGATGGCTGTTCGACTCTGACCGCTGGAATAATTGGTCCACTACCCAACCTATCGGAGTGTGGTTGCCAAGCTGTAATTAAACTACTAGAACGACGACCACCTGTCAAATTTCGACCTCTGGGCAGAATGCTGGACAGATCTGAAGTTTCGCTGATGGTGGATCCAGAACTTGACATTGGCTCTAGGTTGGATCCCAGACTGAGTGAACCAGAGAGATCCCCAGAGGGCGGCACATCAATTAGTTGAGGCGAGGATGCTGCCCAGCTTGTGATACTACCATCAGCGGCAGGCACCCTGTCGGCAAAATCCTGAACATCTCGATCGCTAAAATAAGGGTCAAGTGCTGGATTACCATTGGTAACTAAGTCGCGGAAGTAGGGAAAAGCTTCGTCTTTGAACCAGGATTCTGCATAAAAGCACAACCCTCTGTTTAAGTTATTCAGTCCATTGGATTGTTGCCGAATTACTAGTAGGGCGGCTGATTCTGTCGCTGTATTGAGGATTCGATCTGCTTCTTCGGTTTGATTTAACAGCAGCGCACAAATTGCCTGGAGGATCGTCACATCCCACCGTTGACTGAGCCGATACTGCAAGATTTGTTGAGCGGTATAAATCAGTTGGGGATTGCGATAGGCAAATCCTTGGACAATCAGTGCATGAACATGCAGATAGGTACAGGCCAATTGCATCCCATTCAAAGCCTTCGATCCCAATTGCTGGGCATCTCTGGCGATCTGGCTAAATAAATTGCGCTGTTCTGCCGCAGTTAGGTGCGGTAACGTTTGATAGATAAATTCGATCGTCCGTTCACTATTTAAGCCAAATCGCTCTTGACATTTCAGCTCATTAGTGCAGGCACTTTCGAGTAACTCTTCCAGAAATTGAATCCCCTGTCGTCTTTGATCCAGCCTGTCGAGCGGCAATGCCACCAGACAGGAGATCCGATAGGGGCGTAACCGATCGAGCTTGAGATCGATTTGTCCCTGAATCTGCGGGAAAATGTCTTCCTGCACCAGAATTTTCTTAGCAGTTTCGTAGTGAACTACCGCTGCTTCGTAGCACCGATCTCCCCACTCCCGCTCGCCCAATTCATAAAATGACGATACCATTGCCAGGATGATATCTGGCTTGAGCGGAATAATATGGGCACCACTAGCTGTATGTTTCAGCTTTGCCAGGATTGCCGGATCGATATTGTCGATCAAATTTCCCCGCAAATTCCCACTCGTACTCAGGGACATCAGTGGATGCGGGTGGAGACTGCCGCTATTGCTATTAAGACCATTGTTGCCCAGGTATGGCATACAAATACTATTAATTTCTTCGTACTCACCTTGCTCAAACAGGATCAGCAACCCGCCCAGAAAATGCTCAGTCGCAATATCTAGCTCCCGCCGACAGTAGAGCGGGGACTCTTCACTAGCCTCAGCCAGTGCTGGCGAAACTTGAGTCGCCTCATATGCCGCTCGCTGTTGCGGATCGCTCAAAACCTGATACGCCGTCGCAATCAGTTGCTTGCGAGATTCGATCGCAGCATCAGAATACTCCTGCCGAGGCAATTGGAGCAATCGGTCATGATACGCCTGCTCCAACCCCGATAGATTGCTCTCCGGTACACCTAAAATCTGATAATAATCAAGCGGGATTCGCACAGTTCACCTAACACACCATGAACAACATAGTTGACACTTATCAATAAATTGGCACCGCAACGATCGCAGCGGATTGCTTTGCCGAACTTTGAACTATATTACTCCAAATTTGCAATGGTGGATAGTGGAGGGTTGATGAGTTGATGGGTTAACACAAGTGTCTTAACTCTTTCTCCCACACTCCCACACTCCTACCCCATAAATTCCCCTCCCCCCTATCCACCAGTACCTAAATAGGGGACAATATCGATCGAATACAAGTGGATAAAGCAAACCAATGGTTCAAGAGAGAACTGCACCCGCATTTGAGCCAAAGTCGGGGGAAGTAACCAAAGCAGAAGGCTTGATGTTGTATCGGGATATGATTCTCGGTCGTTTCTTTGAAGACAAATGCGCGGAGATGTACTACCGAGGCAAAATGTTTGGTTTTGTCCACCTGTACAACGGTCAAGAAGCCGTATCCTCAGGCATCATCAAAGCGATGCGTCCAGGCGAAGACTATGTTTCGAGTACTTATCGCGATCACGTTCACGCCCTTAGTGCTGGCGTACCTGCTCGCGAAGTTATGGCTGAGTTATTTGGCAAGGAAACAGGCTGTAGCAAAGGGCGCGGTGGCTCGATGCACATGTTTTCCAAGGAGCATCGCTTATTGGGTGGCTATGCGTTCATCGCCGAGGGAATTCCAGTCGCAACTGGAGCGGCTTTTGCAAGTAAGTATCGTCGGGAAGCTCTCGGCGAAGCTAGTTCCGATCTCGTGTCAGCAAGTTTCTTCGGTGATGGTGCAGCCAATAATGGCCAGTTCTTTGAATGCCTGAATATGGCGGCTCTGTGGAAGCTACCGATGATTTATGTCGTCGAAAATAATAAATGGGCGATCGGTATGTCCCACGAACGTGCCACATCCGTCCCCGAAATCTACAAAAAAGCGGCAGCTTTTGGGATGCACGGTGTCGAAGTCGATGGGATGGATGTTTTAGCTGTCTATGATGCCGCTAAAACCGCCGTAGCCCGCGCTCGTGCTGGCGAAGGGCCAACCTTGATCGAAGCGATGACCTATCGTTTTCGCGGTCACTCCCTGGCAGATCCTGACGAACTTCGCCCCAAGGAGGAAAAAGAATTTTGGTTCGCCCGCGACCCGATTACCAAGTTTGCCAATTACTTAGTGGCGGAAGGTTTATTCACTCAAGCTGAACTTGCCGCGATCGACAAAGAAATTCAGGACGTGATCGACGATTCGGTTGAGTTTGCTGAAAACAGTCCCGAACCAGATCCAGCCGAACTCCGTCGCTATATATTTGCTGGAGATTAGGGAATAGTAAATAGTAGATGGTTGCAAGCAGATCGAGATTTGCTTGAATATGGTTGCAACCATTTATTAGATATATTTTTTTGCAAATTTAGGTGGCTAAATAGATTTAGTCTATGTCGAAACAACTGTCACCATTATTCTTGATATTGCTGTGTGGTAGTTGTAGTCAGCCGCAAGTAAATCCACCCCAACAGCCGAAGTTATTATTGGCATCGTTACCGACGCTATCAACGGTAACTCAAGCTGCAACAGTCGAAATTCGGAATGATTGGAATGGATATTCTGATATCACGCCAGTTTTACGACACTACAAACTAAAGTTAGATCAGCAACAATTAGTTGGCAATGCTCATATTGCCGTCGGTGGTTATGGTGCTGGAGGTATTCGGCAACAGCAAACAACTAAAATCAAAGTTCCGGCTATTGTTGTAACCAAATTTCTAACAACTCTAGCAAAAACGCCATTGCAATCAGGTGTTTATAAACCTTTGATTACTCACAAAGATGACTATCCAGCGATCGAGATCAAAGTTCAATCTGGCAAACGGCAAGTAACTTTTAGCTCCAAATCTCAAGGAGTCGATCGAATCCCGTGGAAGATTACGATTACCGAAAACAACACAACGACAGAATATATTAGTAATTCACCAATTCCCGCTCAAGCTTTTCGGATCCTGAACACTAGTCTCGATCGATCTGGAGTGGATCAGGTTATTCACCGACGGCGACAGCGGAAGAAGTAAGGGTAGTGATTGTGGGGATTGAGTAAATTTAAGTTTCTTGCCACCAAGATCGAAGATTTTGAACTGCGTCAATTTCATCTTCCTTTGCCTGTTCCAAGAACAAATACAATCGTTCTTTCGGCACCTTGGGAAATGTCGGACTCAGCTCAACTTCTACATATACTTGTTCCTGAAGTTGATAAATCCGCCAGATTTTACCATTGAATCGCCAAAATTCGGGTACTCCAAGTTTGGAATAGAATTGATTTTTGGCAATGTCAGTATGGGTAATGTCCACCTCTATAACTAAGTCAGGCGGATGATCTTGACTAAAATCTACGTTGCGTCCTTTGACTAGGGGCTGATTTTGAATATAGTAAGCATTATCGGGTTCTGCACCTTTTTTAAGGTTTGGATAGTTCATGGTTGTCGAACCCATTGTCTTGATTTTCAAGCCCATCAATTCAACCAACGTCCAGATAAAGCGTTCGATTGAACGACCTAAAAATTCATGCAATTCTAACGGCACAGTGATTTCTAATATTCCATCATCATAAGTTAGCCGAGAGCCACGAGATTGAGGTAGAGCATTTAGGATCTGTAGATATTTATCCCAAGTCAAACTTCGCAGTACGACTCGCTGTTCTCCAATAGCAAGCGACTCAGTATTTAATTCTGGTGCAGCAATTACCATCAATTGTCCTCTTCATTTTGAAAACCCAGTTGAGATTGCAGTAGCCTAATTATTGTAGGTGTGAATACTAGAAACCCTTGGGTTCGCCCTAGGGATGCATACAACAATGTAGCATTTACAATGGCAAAATGTCAACTAATTCTCAAAATGAGCCATAACTTCAGCTAAAAGTGGATCGATGGTCTGAGCTTGAATTTGGTGCGGTGGTTGCCAATCGATCCATTCATAGCCCAGATGTTCTGTAGATGTGGTGACTGTGGGTGAATCGACCCAGCCCAGGAAAATAATTAGGGTTTTTTCGATGACCTCATCATTATATCTGGCATATTTAGGATGATAGATCGATCGATATTCAAATCCTGGCTCGACTTGTACGCCACTCACCGGAATCCCTGTTTCTTCATTCATCTCTCTGAGAGCGCACTGTAGATCCGTCTCCCCAGGCTCGATATGTCCTTTCGGCAAATCGTACCTATCAGCATGTTTCATCAGCAAAAAAGACTTCTGAGGATTGGCTCGATTTCCTCTAAATAGAATAAACCCGCAGGATTTGACTTGTTGCATGGATTTGAGTTGCACGATCGAAGATTCTCCTTGTATTATAAGGCTCCCTTGATTTAATTTATGTCATGCAGCAGCGACTAAATAAGGCTAAAGAGTTGTTGAAAAATACAGATCGATCGATTGTCGATACAGAAACACACCCTACATGAACAAGAAATTGAAATGCGGAATGTGGGTTCTAATGTCAATTAATAATTGTGCTCCCCTATCAGCAATTTTTCAAGCCAGCTTTCAAATCTGAAACCAGCGAGTGTAAGGCTGAACCAGGAAAATTGACTTCTGACTGAAAAACGATTCCCACAGGTAATTTTAGCTCTAGTCCTGAAATGCTTCTAGCAATGGTATTTAGTGGGGGAGGATCGATCGCCGCCATCGGTATGACACCGATGCCCAGTCCATATTTCACCATTTGTTTGAGTGCTTCCAGACTCATAACTTCAATACCTGAAAATGGATTAATCCCGTGCAAAAGTAATGCTTTTTCCAAAATGTTTCGATATGGACAATGTTCTTCCGTCAGAATCAGCCGCTCTTCAGCTAACAACGATGGTGGAATTTCATCTAAAGTAGTGAGTGGATGATTTTCAGGCAGCAATAGTGAAATTGGATCTTGAAATAATAGCTCAAAAATTAAGTCTAGATTTGCATTTGGTGGTGAGCAAATCGCTAGATCGAGAGAGCCTGTTGCTACGCGCTGACTAATTGATTGAGTAACGCCAACTTCCAATGTCAATCGCACTTTGGGATGCTTTTGACAAAATTGTACCAATATGGCAGGCAAATAGACGCTGGCAACGGGTTCGATCGAACCAATGCGTAGATGTCCAGCTTCACCAGCAACCAGATCGGTCATAGCTTGCTGTAAGCTAGCTGCTTGATGCAGCAATCGATCAGCACGATCTCGCAGGGTTCTACCTGCAAATGTTAATTCGGTGCGTTTACCGCGACGAGAGAAGAGTTTGACTCCCAATTCAGCTTCTAACTGCTGAATATGCAGTGTAATCGTCGATTGGGCATACTGAAGCTTCTCCGCCGCTTTCAGAAAGCTGCCTTCTTTGACGATCGCTTGAAAGGTTTGAAGGTGACGGAATTCCATGATATCAGTAAAAATGAATCTAAAGTTCAGTAAGTTCACTTTGACAAATAAATTTTAGCAGTTTAAGCTTTAACTATGAACAAAAAGGAGAGGATCTTAATGAGCGCAATTGTATGGTCAAATGGACAAGATAGTCCTGTTCAAGAGCTTTTTAGTGGAATTAGTGTTCGCCAGTTATGGCAAGGTGAGACTGGAGGGCAAGCCGTTATGGTCGAAATTGCACCTGGATCTCGATGGGAGGGTGTTGATTTCCATGCAGACAATTCAGAGGAAGTATTAGTCATACGGGGTATATTTAATGATGGTATCCGTGACTATCCAACCGGAACTTTTATCCATCATCCGATCGGTTCTAGTCATATTCCCCAATCACAAACAGGCTGTACACTCTTTATCTTTTATCCAGAAAAGTAGTTACTGAAAAAATTAAAGGAACATGGTCGATCTATTAAACCTAGATGAATACAAACAGCAGATTGCCAATTTATATAGCGATCGAGGTGCTACCTATGACAACGGCGCATGGCATCCGCGAATTGCTCATCGTCTAGTTGAATACGCAGATATTCGATCAGGACAAAAGGTTTTAGATATTGCCACAGGAACGGGTATGGTGGCAATTGAAGCCGCTCAACTTGTTGGTACTCAGGGACATGTGATCGGGATCGATATTGCCAGTGGTATGATCGTTGGCGTAGCCTACCGTAGGTAATCGAGCCACCCAAAAAGTTGCAGCATTGGGCTTGAGCAATATTGAATTTCAGGTTGCGGATGCTGAGGCATTAGATTTTCCAGAGCATAGCTTCGATCTCATTTTTTGTTCGTCGGCATTTATTTGGATGTCCGATTTATTGAATGCTTTAAAACTGTGGCATCGATTGCTAAAACCAGGTGGAAGAATTGGTTTTCATGCCTTTGCTGATACTGCTTTTAGGGACTTCCCAAAATAAAATTGTTCCAGATCGAGTCCTTTAGATGGTGCGTTACCCTTGCGGGATAACACACCCTACTTTATGCGATGATGCTGGACTGATCTATTACTTGCAAGTCCCTTATCAGCGGAGTTGTATCTCAGCAGGTACTTGAAAAATATGGTATTTCGCTGTTATTAAGTAAACCAACTGGGACGGTGGCAAAATGTCACGATCTACTTCAGCAAGCTGGTTTTAATCAAATCGATATTAAAACGGAACCCGACGGTAGTTATATCAGTTTAGAGAAAGCTAAAAGTATGTGGGCAGGTAATCCCGCATTCCCAACTCCTGGGCAGTATCCAAATCCTTTGCTGAAACTGACACCGGAGCAATTGGCACAAGCTAGAGTCGAATTTGATGCAGAATTAGAGCAGCGACAAACCGAACAGGGAATTTGGGATGATGGGACTATTTTCTATGTATTTGGTCAGAAAGCGGCTTTATGACGATACCTAAAAGAGATCGACCCTAAATAGGGATTTCAGCCATGAGAGATTGTTAGCAGCAAATGAGGCGGAACGTTAGACTGACATTAAAGCGATCGATCGTTCTTTCGATTTCTGGAATTATCGGAACGATAATATTTTCAATGGGTCTAAACTTTAAATAGATTCAGATCGGAACTTATGCAGAAAACTACCGTTCGGCAACGCAGTAGATCGAGACGCAGACTAAGGATTGCTTTAGGAGCAATCGTCGTTCTAGCCATCGGGATGCTTGTTTATCTGTATTTCCCCCGTGCTCTTCCGGCACAGCCACTATCATTTCAGATCGTTTCGCACCGAGGTGTTCACCAGACATTTCCTTTAGACAACCTGCAAAATGACACCTGCACCGCTAAAATTATCGATCCACCAACTCATAGTTTTCTGGAAAATACGATCGATTCAATTAGTGAAGCCTTCAGACATGGTGCAGATATGGTAGAGATCGACATTCATTCTACTACAGATAACCAATTGGCTGTATTCCATGATTGGACGATCGATTGTCGAACGAATGGTCGAGGAATTACTCACGAGCAAAGTATGACAAGCCTGAAAAAGCTCGATATTGGATATGGTTATACTACCGATGGCGGCAAAACTTATCCATTTCGCGGCAAAGCGATCGGGTTGATGCCAACTTTGGCAGAAGTATTACAAGCATTTCCCGATCGTAAATTAGCTATCAACCAAAAAGATAAATTCACAAAAACAGTTCAGCTTGTTGCAAAAACTTTAAAAGAACGGCCTAGCTCGCAGCATCAAAACATCTACTTTTTATCAGTAGCAGAACAGCTTACACTTTTGAAAAAAGAAGTTCCAGAAGTCCAAATAATACTGCCTGACCGTAATGAAATCAAAGGATGTATCTCGAATTATTTTGGGATGCTATTTTCTGGAAAACTTTCTAAATCATGTAACAGAAATGCTTTTGCGATGCCAGCCCGTTATCTCAAATATATTCCTGGCTGGCCGACCTTGTTTCTTTTACAAGCAAGACAGGCAAAACTAAAAGTATATGTGGCAGATGTTGACACAGACGATGATTTAGAAAAAATTAGAGGGCTTCCCATCGATGGTATTGTCACCAATCGAATTGAAATAATCGGTTCGCGCTTAAAACAGTCATTTTTTTAACCACAGAGGTATTGGGACGAGAGTGACAAGTCAGAAGATTTTAAACATTCATCGCTACTTCTGTAATAATGCTTCGGAGCCAAGCATTATCATCGCGATCGCGCATACTTTTGTGGTAGCGAATGAATACAGAAAAACCTGGTAGCGGGATTGGACAGGGCAAGATTTTTAAGTTTAAAATTAGAGCAAACTTTTGGGCAACTCTCTCTACTAGAGTAGCAAGCAAATTTGTCCGCGCCAAAATAGAAGGGGCAACCAAAAAGTGTGGAGTTGATATTGCAATATTACGAGCGAGATTTTGTTGATCTAATAAAAAATCTACTCGCCCTACCATATCCTCTTGAACTGACACTAATAAATGATCGTTATTTAGATATTCATCAAGTGAAATAACATCACCGATCGATGGATGATTCTGACGGCAGACACAAACAAACTTCTCTTCAAACAGCCACTGTTCTTCATGCCAAGCAATATTGTTGGCAAACAATCCACACATCAAATCGATCTCGCCGCTGTCTAATAGTGCTAGCTGTTGTTCTCGATTACCCGATCGCGCTTGAATTTTGACATGTGGTGCGATGGTTGCTAATTTTTCTAATAATGAGGGTAAGAGTACAAACTCCACATAATCATTCATGCCAATATTAAAGACTCGATCGCTAGTCAGCGGATCGAATGTTTTTGGTGGCGATAAAGCAGTTTGAATTTGGTTTAAAGCAGGCTGAATTTGTTGAGCTAGGGCGATTGCTATGGGTGTCGGCTGCAATTTACCGCTATTTCTAACAAATAATTCGTCCTGAGTTAAATTTCGCAATCGGGCTAGCGCATTACTGGTAGCTGGTTGGCTCAACCCTAATTTTTCTCCAGCACGAGTGACTTGGCGTTCGGTCATCAGTGCATCAAAGACCACTAGCAGGTTTAGATCGATTCCAGCAAGATTCATGCGCTAAATAAAATTTATATAAAATATCCATTGGACAAATGAAGTATGTATAGTTTAACCTAGAAAGGGAACTAAGTTGTTTTCAACAGGGAATCTTATGAGTCGCCACATTTTACTAGTTGTTGCCAATCCATCAGTTTCCACTACTTTAGGTGGCCCAGTCGGTTTCTGGGCTTCAGAATTGATTCATCCCTATGATGAATTTATTAAAGCTGGCTGCCAAATGACGATCTCCAGCCCTAATGGGGGCAAGGTTGAATTCGATAGTTTTAGCGATCCGCGCGATGCTTCTGGATATTCTAAAGATGACACCCTGTCGATGGGTTATATTAACCAATCTGAATTCATGGCGTTACTACAAAATACGCCAGCGATCGATTCTTTAGACATGAACATTTTTGATGCGCTCGTGGTGTGTGGTGGTCAATCACCGATGTTCAGCTTCCGTCAAAACAAAACCCTCAGCCAATATTTCGCTGATTTTTACGCAACGGGTAAACCTACGGCTGCTCTGTGTCACGGTACCTGCCTATTACTCGAAACCAAGCTATCGAGCGGCGAGTATTTGATTCAGGGGAAAACTATGACTGGGTTTGCCAATAGTGAGGAAGATTATGCCGATCAAATTGTGGGTCAAAAAATGATGCCTTTTCGGATTGAAGATGAAGCAAAAAAATTAGGGGCAAATTTTGTCACAAAGGAAGCATTTGCATCCCATGCAGTGCGGGATGGTAACTTGATTACCGGACAACAGCAAAATTCTGGTGCTGCAACAGCAAAGTTAGTTTTGGCAGCATTAGAAAATTAATCAGTGATTGTTTAGCTTATTTACCTTTGAACTAAGTACACCTCATAGTCCGAAAATAATTTGGACTATGAGTTTTGGTAAAATTAGGAATTGAACTATGAAAATTGCTTTTATCGGTGTTGGTAATGTTGGTGCGCCTCTAGCCGATCGATTACAACAACTCGGACATCAGGTTATAATTGCAGCTCGCGATCGAGAATCAGCTAATGTTAAATCTGTCCTCAACCGTAACTCAAATCTTTTGGTGCAGTCACCCTTAGAAGCCGTGACAGCAGCAGAAGTAGTGTTTCTGGCAACGCCTTTTGGGGCAGTTGAATCCGCCATGACCCCGCTCAAATCGGTTCTAAGTAATAAGATATTAATCGATTGTACTAATCCTGTTGGAGCCAATTTGACCCATAGTTTACAAAGTCAAATCTCTGGTAGCGAGACAATTCAGGAGCTAGTACCTGATGCCCATGTTGTCAAAGCATTTACCATTTATGGTTACGAAAACTTTGAAAATAACCAATATCCAGGATATGGCGATCTCCAACCTGCGATGTTAATTGCAGGCAACGATCTAGCGGCTAAATCAGTGGTTGCTGGTTTCTGTCAACAGCTTGGCTGGGAACCGATCGATACCGGAAATCTCTCGATGAGTCTACATCTGGAACACATGACATTATTGTGGATTAAGATGGCTGGAATCAAGGAACGCAAGAGTGGTTTTGTCTGGGCAAGATTACAGCGATGATCGCGATCTTCACTACCAGATCGATCGCCTGAATGATAAGCTGTCAAACATCTAAATCACATATTCGATTTTTAGAAAGGGTTGTGGGGTATCTGGTGTGGGTTGGGGGCTGGGCGGCTGAAATGAACTCAATTGATTTTGAATTTGGAATTGCTTACTCAGTCGCCTATTTTCGGTCTGAGTATTTTTTCGCGCTCTTTTGTGGCTAAACTCGTGATAAGTCTAAATGACAGGATGCGAACTTATCCCAGCCACCTGATATTCTGTCACAGTCGATCGATCATCGGGTTCAAACAGCAGTTAATCTATACATATCGGGCAAGCTAAGTAATATAGCTGACTAAAAAATATTAAGGAAACTATTATGACAATTACTAAACAGGCTAATGATACCTATGCAATGACCGATCGTGAGCGGCAGAATCTAGGCAAGACTATAAATTATAGTCAGCTTAATTCACTCCCTGAAATGTGGTCGATCGTTGCCGCTAAAGCTGGATCGGTAGTTGCCTTAAACTCACCCCATAGCAAACCTCAAATTAGCCTCACATATCAAGAAGTTGCTACCCAAATCCAGCTATTTGCCACTGGCTTACAAAGTCTGGGTGTCGAAGCCCGCACAGCAGTTGCACTATTTGCTGATAATAGCCCTACATGGTTGATTGCCGACCAGGGAATCATGTTAATGGGTGCGTTTAATGCCGTGCGAAGTTCTCAGGCAGATACTCAAGAATTAGTGTCAATTCTAGAAAATAGCGGCGCGAAAGTATTGGTAGTTGAAGATATCAAGACACTCAAAAAATTAAGCAATAAATTAGTTGAGCTACAGATTAATTTAATCATCCTACTGTCTGATGAAACTCCCGATTTAGATCTCCCGATTAAAACCATTAACTTTACGCAAGCGATCGATCTAGGCAGAAGTGCAACCTTTACACCAGTCGCCATCAAAAAAACAGATTTAGCCACCCTGATTTATACATCAGGGACTTCCGGCAATCCCAAAGGCGTGATGCTTAGTCACGGCAATCTCCTCCACCAGATTAATACCTGTGGCACCGTAATTCCTGCCTACCCAGGCTTGGAAGTGTTGAGCATTCTCCCCTCCTGGCATAGCTACGAGCGATCGTGTGAATATTATCTGCTGTCCCAGGGTTGCACCCAGATCTACACTAATATTCGCTATTTCAAGCAGGATTTGAAGGATTACCAGCCCAAGTGTATCGTCGTAGTTCCCCGCCTGTTGGAGTCGCTGTATGAGGGCATTCAGAAGCAATTTCGCGAACAGTCTGCCAGTCAGCAAAAGCTGGTCAATACCTGCTTAGATTTGAGCAAGAAATATGTCGAAGCACGGCGTATAGTCCAAGGATTGAGTCTAGAGTGTCTGGAACCTAGTTTGAGTCAAAAATTACGAGCTACGGCTCAGATGTCCATTCTCGCACCCCTACATGCGATCGCCGACAAGCTCATCTACACCAAAATTCGGGCAGCAACTGGCGGCAAAATCCAGAATCTGATCAGCGGCGGCGGTTCACTTGCCAAGCATCTAGATCTATTTTTTGAGATTGTGGGCATCAATGTGCTGGTTGGCTATGGTTTGACCGAAACCTCGCCCATTACCCACGTTCGCCGTCCGTGGCAAAATATTCGGCTTACTTCTGGTAAGCCACTTCCAGGTACAGAAATCAAGATTGTCGATATCGAAACTCGTCAGCCAGTTGTAGTCGGTCAAAAAGGATTAGTATTACTGCGGGGACCACAAGTGATGCAGGGCTATTACCGCGATCCTGAAGCTACCGCCAAAGCGATCGATCCTGACGGCTGGTTTAATAGTGGTGACTTGGGTGTGCTCACCGTCAACAACGATCTCACCATTACCGGACGAGCCAAAGATACAATCGTCCTCAGCAATGGTGAAAATATCGAGCCTACCCCGATCGAAGATGCCTGTCTTCGCAGTCAGTATATCAGCCAAATTGTCCTCGTCGGTCAAGACCAAAAATCCCTCGGAGCACTAATTGTCCCCAATTCTGAAGCTCTACAAGTCTGGCTCAATAGTCAAAACCTACCGCTAGAATCAGCCACAGATGTAAATAATACTCAAGTCCTCGACTTGCTCCGCGATGAACTCAGCCGCGAAGTCAAGAATCGTCCTGGCTATCGGGCTGATGATAAGATAGCCGTAATCAAGCTGATCGCAGAGCCATTCTCGATCGAAAATGGACTCCTCACCCAAACCATGAAAATCCGTCGTCCAGTCGTGATGGAACGGTATCACGGTATGATTGACGAGATGTTTGCGCGTTAATCACGCCAGCAGGGGACAGAGTATGGGGTATCTGGTACCGAGCGGTGCAAATAGAGCCATCATCTATCGCCTACTCATTGCCTCTCCCAATTTCCAACTGTCTTGGAAAATTCCTCCACTTGGGGAAACCCCAAGACCGGATTTTCCGTTCCCAACTCCCAACTTTTCCCGAACTAGTACCAGGAATTACGCCGCTCAGTACTAGCCACTAAACCAATAGCCACTAGTTATCAAAATTATTATCTAAATCATGGATCTACCAGACTCTCAGTTACTGCTCAAGCGGGTTGTCGCCATCAAAGCTGTCGTGACGCAACGCTGGAAAGACGAAACTCAGCAACTATTACAATCCCAAATCAGCGAACTCGACGGGCAACTGCAAAACCTCGAAATTCAAGGACAGAGAGCAGTTGCCGAAATTCAAAAGCAAAATCTCCAGCCGCCTGGACCTCAAGTAGTTCAGCAGATTGAAAGCATCCAAATGCAAGTCAATCAGCAAAAAGGAGAATTGCTAGAACAAAAGAATGCCGCGCTCCAGCAACTGCAACAGGTGCAATTTCTCGAACTCAAACAAGAAGTCAATCAAGGGCAAGTCGAAGGCTACTTCAATGTCAAACTTGGTGATAATTTGATCGCAAAAATGAACGTTGAAGTCCTATTGCATGATGGCGTTGTGATGGAAATTCGGGGGAATATTTAGGCGCGTGGGAGCGTGGGAGTAAAGACGCATTCTTAATATTTCTCCCTTACTCCCACGCCACCAATTAGTTTATGAGTAGAGTATGCATACAAGCCATTATGCTGTGTGGCGAAGATAAAGATAGCTAGGATAAACAGGATATTTTGCTGTTATCAAATACTAAATTCAAATGATACGGTAGTGAATAACTACTAGAGATTACCCAAGTAGATATCTCAAGATATTTAATGCTGGGCTATCTCTTCATTTAAAGATATAAAGTATGAGCAGCCGAAACAGTTTGAAAGTTACGATCGTTACTCTGTGTATCCTTAACTTCGGTATTTGTGTACCTGAAGCCTTCGCAAAACCGATCGACAACTATGTCGGTGTTGGTGCCAGAGCACCCTTGCGGGACGACCTCGTTCTGATTCTGAATGCTAAACTCAAAATCGCCGATCTTGGCGGAGTTAGTTTCTCAGCGAGACCTGCGATATTTTTGGGCAATTCTACAGAGTCACGATTTGCCCTTACAGGTGAGAAAGAGACTAGTCCAGGCTGGACACCATTTTTGGGGGTAGGAGTAGCTACAAATACCGATCAGAGTGGCGAAACTAACCTCATGCTGTCAGGTGGAGTGGACGTTCAAATCGGCGAAAAACTTGCACTTAATGTCGGCGGGAACTGGATTTTTCAGTCTGACGATAACGATCGAGAAATAAACGTTACCTTGAATTACCTGTTTTAGCCTAGACAGTACTCTCAAAATCTCCAGATTGGTCTATCCCCAACCCCCTACGGTAGGCTAAGATAAGAAGCTGCAAGCCCAATCTTATTGTTCGATCCCAGAATATCCATCATGGCAATACGCGAAGTTTTCATGCCTGCTCTAAGTTCCACCATGACTGAGGGCAAGATCGTCTCCTGGCAAAAAGCACCAGGGGAGAAAGTCGAAAAAGGTGAAATCGTTGTCGTGGTGGAATCCGACAAGGCAGATATGGATGTGGAAACCTTTTATGCGGGCTTTCTGGCGACTATCATCGTCCAAGCTGGCGAGTCCGCAGCCGTAGGATCGGCAATTGCATATGTAGCTGAAACCGAAGCTGAGATTGAAATTGCCAAGCAACAAGCACTGGGTAAATCCCAGCCTGCGGCAACGACAGCAGCACCTGCACCTGCCGCAGTTGCCACTCCCGCAGCACCTGTAGCGCAAGCAGCAACAACCCTCAGAAGCGATCGAGCTGTAGTATCTCCCCGCGCGAGGAAACTCGCCAAGGAATACGGTGTGACCGTCGAAACTCTCCACGGGACTGGTCCCAATGGTAGAATTACAGCCGAAGATGTCAGCGCGGCCGCAGGCAAACCACCAGTCGCCACAATTCAAAGCACACCCGCAACTCCAGTAGTAGCGGCAGTTGCTCCAGTAATTCCAGCCGCTCCAAGCTTGCCCGTCAACGTCCCTTCAGCGCGGGTAGTTCCATTTAATACGCTCCAATCTGCGGTTAACCGCAACATGATTGCCAGCCTAGCAATCCCCACCTTCCGCGTTGGCTATACGATCGAAACTAACAATCTCGACAAGCTCTACAAGCAAGTCAAATCCAAAGGTGTGACCATGACAGCCCTACTCGCCAAAGCAGTCGCCATCACCCTCGCCAAGCACCCCGCAGTCAATGCTAGCTACAGCGATGCTGGCATCAGTCATCCAGGCACCATCAACATCGCCGTCGCCGTCGCCATGCCCGATGGTGGGCTGATTACTCCCGTGCTCCAAGGTGCCGACAAACTCGATCTCTATTCTCTCTCCCGCATGTGGAAAGATTTAGTCGATCGAGCGCGGATCAAGCAGCTACAGCCCCAGGAATACAGCTCTGGCACCTTTACCATCTCCAACCTCGGAATGCTCGGTGTCGATCGGTTTGATGCCATTCTCCCCCCAGGTACGGGAGCAATTCTAGCTGTCGGTGCGTCCCAATCTCAAGTAGTCGCCAGTGAAGAAGGCACGTTTGCCATCCGTCGTCAAATGCAGGTAAATATGACCGCAGATCACCGGATTATCTATGGTGCAGATGCTGCTAATTTCCTCAAGGATTTGGCTCTATTGATTCAAACTAATGCTCAATCGTTGACGCTGTAGCTGGTTCAGGTTTCGACATAGCTAAACCATCGGTGGTTGTGCGAAGTAGAAAACTGA
>JANNDL010000215.1:0-13035 GCA_031387665.1 Chamaesiphon sp. OTE_75_metabat_95
GGCTCTATCCGTCGCCTAACTTTACCCAAATTCCCCTACTCTCTGCTGTACCGTGTATCAGAGGAGCAGATTCGTGTTTTGGCCGTGGCACACCATAAGCGTAAACCACAGTACTGGGTTGATCGACAGTAATAGGCGGCATTCTAACAAGTCGTTGGAGCCGATATTAAAGGTTTTTTGCTTCGACCTAGTTCATGATCACTGCTCAACTTAATCGTTAGCTAGACTTATTTTGGTCGATGAGATGCCGTTCTGAAATAGTCGTAAAGAGTTCGATAAAAATGGTTAAAGCAGTTCTTTTTGATTTAGATGGCACTTTACTCAATCGCGATGCATCGGTCGAGCAGTTCGTTTCAGTACAACACGATCGGTTGAGCAAACACCTAAGCCACGTTCCCAAAAATGATTACATTGCTAGATTTATTGAGCTAGATTGTCACGGTCATGTTTGGAAGGACAGGGTCTATCAAACTCTGGTATCAGAATTTGCCATTGAGGGGATGAGTTGGCAGTCATTGCTAGAAGATTATGAAACACAATTCCAGTATCATTGTGTCCCGTTTCAGTTTCTCACCGAGATGCTGAATGAATTGAAAGATCGATGTTATTTGCTCGGCATTATCACCAATGGGCGAAGTCCGTTTCAGGCACGGGCAATTGACGGATTGGCGATTCGAGACTACTTTGATGTAATTCTCATTTCTGAAGTGGAACAAGTTAGGAAACCGCAAGCGGAGATTTTTCAGCGGGCGATGAATCGATTGGGGGTATCAGCCTCTGAGAGTGTTTTTATTGGCGACCATCCAGAAGCCGATATTTTTGGAGCGAAAGCCGCAATGATGAAGACGATCTGGAAGCGCAGCTTGTCTTGGACAGAGGCGAAAGAAGCTGATGCGATCGTTGATGAGCTGAGTGAGATTTCTGGAATTTTGACGCAGTTCAATAGCTTATAAAATCTAGCGTATCAGATCGGTTTTCTGAGATTGATTTATGTAGGGTAAGCTATAGATATGAATTCTCGCAACGAGGTACATGAAATGACACTAGCTGAAGTGCTTCCGTCCGCACGATTGCTTTCCGCAACAGAAAAACTAAAACTAATTCGGATTTTGGCTGAGGATTTGGATATGGCTGAGGATATTTCACCGTTGGAACCATTCAAAACCTATGATTTGCCAACTCCATACGATAGCTTTGGGGCGGGTTCAGTTTTGATGGAAACCTTCAAAAAATCAATACCGAGCCATTGATATATGCGATTTAAGTATTCAACCACCAGCCCAGCCCAAAACGAGTTCGATAGTTTACCAAGACTGTCATTGTCATTGCGGCGGGAAGATCGAATAGTTGAATCGATCGCTTTGGTGGATAGTGGGGCTACAGTTAGTGTCCTACCTTATGAGCTTGGTCTTCAACTAGGCGGCGTGTGGGAAGATCGCAAAGCCATTATTCAATTAGCTGGTAATCTCGGCAACCAATCAGCGATGCCTTTTTCTGCGATCGCTCAAATCGAAGAATTCCTACCCACGGAATTAGTATTCGCTTGGTCAAGAAGTTCCAACGTACCACTGATTTTGGGTCAGACGAACTTTTTTCTCGAATTCGATGTTTGCTTCTACCGCTCTACGTCAGAGTTTGAAGTTAAACCAAAATCTCAGACAGCCAGCTAACAAACCCGTTGCACGCCGACCGTATCACGTGTCTGCGTCGATCTAAAGCATTACTGGCGGCGGGTGAACGGAAACGTTATGCTGACTGCCCATTCGATCGACTAGACCCCCATCCCGAACTGTCACAGCCCGAAATATATCCTCAGACGGATGTAGTATCATCCATAGCCCCATAACCTATCGTGCCAAAACAAACTCTGTCGCGATCGCAGATTGAATTTTTGTAAAGGGGTGAAAGGGCAATTATTGGGATTGTTATACTGAGTACTTCAGTCTAAATTGCTTGAAATTATGAAGCTCGGCTACACCATCATCTATGTCCCCAGCGTGGTAGATTCACTCCACTTCTTCAAGCAAGCTTTTGAGCTAGAGCAGAGGTTTCTTCATGAGTCAGGTGATTATGGCGAACTGAACACTGGAGAGACTACGCTCGCGTTTGCGGCTCATGAGTTGGGAGAGATGAACTTTCCCGAAGGTCATGTACGAGCTAGCGAATCTAAGCAGCCCTTAGGTGTAGAAATTGGCTTTGTCACTTCTGATGTACATGCCGCACATAAAAACGCACTTACTCACGGGGCTACTGAACTATCAGCCCCATCCCAAAAGCCATGGGGTCAAGTCGTCTCGTATTTGCGCGCACCGGATGGAACGCTTGTTGAGCTATGCACTCCCGTGTCTGCGTAAAAGTGGGCTTAACTTCGATCGGAGGTACATCAGACGGAGGCTGGGCAATCGATCAACGTTATTTTTGCTTGAGGGGGTTGACACGCATACTTTATTGTAGCTACAATAAAGTATGGAGATCGAATTTGACCCGGGCAAAGATGTCAGTAATCAGGCGAAGCACGGAGTGTCTCTTTCCTTGGCAGCGGAACTCGAATGGGATGCTGCTTTGGTATGGGAGGATGCTCGATATGAATATGGTGAATTGCGTATGATTGCGCTTGCACCGGAAATCAATGTTTTGTACTACGTGGCATTTGTAGATCGCGGAGAAGTTCGAAGGATCATCAGTTTACGCCATGCTAATCGTCGTGAGGTAAAGTACTATGTTGAAAATCTCTAAGAAAATTTCGATTGTTATGCCATCAGTGGCAGAAGACAAGATCATTACTGCCGCTGCTAAGAGCGATCCTGATGCACAACCGCTTACACCAACTCAACTCAAAGCCATGGTGCCTCTAAAGGCGCTTCGTGGTCGTCCAAAGTCGGAGAAAACAAAACAATTGCTTTCCGTGCGCTATAGCCGCGAGGTTATTGAGTATTTCAAATCAACTGGCGATGGTTGGCAATCTCGAATGGATGAAGTGCTGTTGAAGCATGTGGCTCGGCAAACTACGGTGGCGGGGATACGATCGGGTGGGGATTAACTTTTTTGGAGGCGAGATATGCGATTGAAAGAGAATCGATGAGGCGCGCGTGGTCGAACCTGACATCCCGGACAATGGAATGGGTAGCTTCTCAACAAGATCCTTACGATCTGTCGCATAACAAACCTAGTGCAGCGGATTGATAAAGATGCTTATGGGGTTACAAAATCTTAGGCAACCGCTGACTAGGAACGTTAGACCGCTCAATAAAAACTTTCTGGACAAGCATCATCAATCAACTTATTCGACCAGGTCACTCATGGATTTTGATGTATTTATATCCCACGCAAGCGAAGATAAATCAGATGTCGTTGAACCGTTAGCGGCTCGACTTCAGGAGCTTGGACTAAAAGTTTGGCTTGACGCTACCGAGTTAAGAATCGGAGATAGTTTAAGAAGAAAAATTGATGAGGGACTAAGGCAATCCAAATACGGAATTGTCATTTTAAGCCCCCATTTTTTCAACAAAGAATGGCCACAAAAAGAGTTGGATGCATTAGTGGCAAGAGAAGACGGATGTTCGAAAGTGATATTGCCAATCCTACACAACCTTACCCACGAGAGCGTTGCTAGTCACTCAATTCTCTTGGCGGACAAGCTTGCGGCAAATACAAAGAAAGGGATCGACATTGTCGCTTTTCAAATCGCAGATGTAGTTCGAGGCGACGACAAATCAGTTGACTGGAACGCTAACGAAAGGACTGTTATAGGCATTTCTGGAGCAAGTTGCTCAGGAAAAACATGGCTAGCAGAAAAGTTTCGGAGCTTGAACCCGAATAAAATCACATTATTCGACTTGGATTCATATTATAGGGAACGCCAAAATGTGGAGGGGCTAGATTGCAAATATGACAACCCAAAAGCAATCGATTTTGATAAAGCCATAAAGGATTTTGTTCTTCTGAAGGCTGGAAGAGAAGTAATAATTCCAATCTATGATTTTGAGACACATAAAAAAGTTGGTGAGAAAGTGTGCAAGCCAGCTCCGCTCTTGGTCGTTGAGGGTTTATTTGCCTTTGCAAACCAAGTATTCAGAGACGAAATTGATATAAAAGTTTGGGTGAATGCTGGTGATGTGCTTCGGCATCAGAGAAGGGTAAGAAGAGATACTCAAGAAAGAGGGCGAGACGTGCTTGAGGTATTGAATCGCTACGAAGAGGATGTCGTTCCAGGATTCGAAAGATTTATCAAGCCTTTGCAAGATCATGCAGACCTAGTGTTAGAAAACAACGGGCGCAATTCTGACCAAAAGCCTCTCGTTGTCGATATGCTTATGTCTTACATACACAGAGTAAAACCAAATGCCTTAAAAATTGAGGGATAACCTATGCATCTACGATTTTAAAGACCAATTCCAAAAGATTCAATGAATAACTCTGAACTGCAAATCCAAGCTCAAAAGATTTTGGATAATATTGCTTTCATGCCCTTTGAGCAATGCCAACCTCTGACCCGTGGATTTGAAAATATTCCGGCTCGTCCAGGCATATACGCAGTCAGACATAGAACCGATGGACTACTTTATATTGGTAAAACCAAAAGTTTGCGAGGACGCTTCAGCGGTGGTCATAAAGCTTTTTTGTGGGCATGGCTCGACAAGTATAATGACGAAGACGTGCGGATTGCAGTAGAAATCATTGCCCACTGGGGAAATCCCACGCTACTATTAGATCTAGAAGCCATCATCCTTAGAGCAACTGAGCCACCGTACAACGTTCAAATTCCAGCCCAGATGTAAAGCCATGCAAACCCAACTTCACGAACAACTCTCCCGCTCTGATGCTGAAGTCATTCTATTGAGATTACCCGAACGGATTCGCACTGCTTTAATTGATCGTGCTACTGAAATTGAGTACCCGATCGAAGCAGTTGTTGAGATGGCGATCGCTAGTTTTCTTGACACAGAAGCTTTGGGCTTTGTCGATTGTAAGCCGGGACGTGGACAATAGACTTTTGACTGCAACAGTCTAACAAACCTGTTGCACGCCGACCGAGATCGAGCTGATGATTCCAAAAAGCCTCTAATGGCGGGTGAACAGGAACGTTAAAATTGCACTGCGATTACCTCCGGTAGGCTACGCCAACGAGTGCCAAAGACTGCGCAACTAGTCTGTTTGAGCTATCATGATAATGATTATCATAGTAGTCTGATATGCTCACTTTACTACTCCAAGCCCACAGCTATTCTTTGGTGTCTCCTAGTGCAGGTAATCGAGCAGGACATCTAGAAACTAGCCCTTGTGCTTTTTCTCTAAATGGTGCTGGGATATGAAAACACCTAATTTAGCTGACGAAGAAGACATCATCGAACAACCAATTTTGGAGTTGAGCGCGACTACCCAATTATCGGACTATGTGAGTGCGATCGCGTGGTCGCCAATTGGTAATACTTTTGCCGCTGCTTGTGCTAATGGTGAAGTACACCTTCTCCAGAGCTTTGTTGGGCTGATGCTATGTCCGCCGACGGGCAATTCAATTCACGCTCTAGCCTTCTCCTTTGATGGCAAATGGCTGGCTGCGGGCGGGTTAGATGGCAATATTAGCCTGTGGCGAGTTGATGGGAAGGTTCCCGAACTGTTTGATACAATCGAGACTGGCTCTTGGGTATATCGATTGGTTTGGAGTCACACCTCCAATCATCTGGCGTTTAATCTGGGCAAATCCGTTCAGATTTGGGATGCAGATCGATCGGAAGTAGTCACAAATCTACCAGGAGTCGCTACGCCTCAAGATCTGCGCTGGTCCCCTGACGGTAATCATCTGGCTGTAGCTATCAAAAATGATATTCAAATCTGGAATACCCACAATTGGGACGCTCGACTATATCAGTGGGAATTGAATTCACCCGCTAATTCCCTAGCTTGGTCGCCAGATGGGGCATATTTAGCCTGTGCCATTCATGACCATAGCATCGGCGTATTGGACTGGTCGAAAGTCAAATACTTAGAAGAAGAGCCAGTTAATGAAGCCGATTTCCCGACTCGAATGAGTGGTTTTCCTGGTAAGATTCGCCAGTTATCTTGGGCAGATTTGCTGCCTACTACCGATTTCCCGCCATTTCTTGCCGCCTCCACCCGCGAAATCGTCACGGTATGGATTAAGACTCCTTTGGACTGGGAGAGCTGGGTGCTAGAACTCAGCAGCGGTAATGTGATCGATGTAGCATTTCAGCCCAAAAGTGGGGTGCTGGCATCCCTGGCTGAAGATGGCTGGATTGTGCTCTGGCAAGCCGCTGTGGAAGCCGTGCAGGTACTTGACGGGGCGGAAGAGGGGTTTTGCTGCCTAGCTTGGCATCCGACGGGATGTCGGCTAGCTGCGGGGGGCAGGCGGGGTGAGTTATTTGTCTGGTCAGTTTGTAAGTGAGCTTCGGTTTGGAAATCTCATTCCCAAACCTTTCACTGATGTTAAACGATCGATAGTTTAGGCGCAGTTTTTCATTCGGGCTAAATCTAAAACCATTTCATCGATCGCGTCAGTCATCACTTTTCCTGATAATCCCGACTGATTGACCATGATGCTAAATACAATCTTGCCATAATTGGGATTGTCCAGGTAGCCAGAGAGGGTTTTTACCCCCTTGAGCGTTCCGGTTTTGGCATGGACTCTACCTTCGAGGAAGGGATCTGTGAGGCGTTTGCTCAATGTGCCATTCATGCCGCCGATCGACAGCGAATCGTAGAAAATTTTACTTCCAGGCGTACCTGACATGCCCCTGAGCAGATTGACAAAGGTGATCGGTTCTGCCCGATTGCTGCGGGATAAACCCGAACCGTCTACCTGTAGATAAGTGTCGGGGTTGACTCCCAAGGACACAATCTGCGTTTTGATGGCTTGGACTCCACCCATCTGGCTCAATAGTCGATTTGCCTGCTGGTTATCGCTATTGCGATTAACTAAACCAATCGATCGCAGCCATTCGTCTAGATCTGTCGATTGTAGTTTGGGGACATTTTGGACTGCGGCGGCGGTAGTCAGCAGCTTGATATTGGAAGCAGGGATCAGTGATAGCTCTGGATTGTGCTCATACAATGTCTGTCCAGTAGCGAGGGATTGAACCAGTATCCCCCACTGCCCTTTCTCAAAAGTTGGCTCGTTGACGATCGGATCTAATACTGAGTTGAGATTACTAGAGCAAATACTGGGGTTATTCGCGATCTGGAGTGGCGGTGGATTCAGGGCTGATACGGCTCGATCTAGTGTCAAGGAACTAGCCACGATCGCAATGGCTACAACGGCTGAGATCGATCTGTAGAAGTAGTGTTTAATCTTTTGATTGAGGCGCATTCGTGAGTCTTAATGTTACTAATGAGTGCAATCTTAAGGAAAAGTTATATTATTTGAAGAAATATGAACTTATCTTACAGGGTATTGAGCCATTAGCCAAGACTATATTGCAAGAATGACAATCATTCTCGGATTATTTTTCAGTTTTAGCCTCATAATGGCTATTTTGGAGGTCTTAGACTTAATTAATTACAACTCCTACTTGAGCAGCAGCCACTCTACAACCATTGCAATCACAACCAAGATTACGATCTTTTAGCTGTTTTTGACGATCTAAAAGTACTTGATGAATAGATTTTTTGTCAAACTTAGGCATCTCAACTGGTTGGACTTTCCATTCAGTAGGCATCTCAGCGATCTGTGGCTGAGGTTGAGATCCATTTGTGGGGATGATTGCTAGCCCCAAGCCAACGGAGCTAGGGATGGCGAGTAATAGTAATTTAGGGGATAGGTGCATTCTATTCATTGGACTAGCTTCTATTGATGAAGAATCGATCGGGACATAGCTAAGTTTAGATCTATTTTAGCGATTTGATTAAACAACGAGACATCGATCGAACTCTTTGCGTAAACTAGCTTCATCCAAATCTCGCCCGATAAATACTAATTCATTTTTCCGTTCCTCATCAACCCGCCAAGCTCGATCTGGTTGACTATCCACGATCATATGCACACCTTGCAAGACAATCCGCCGATCTTGTTGGTGGATATTTAAGATCCCCTTCATCCGAAAAATATTTTGTCCTTGAGTTGGCAATAACTCACTCAACCAGGCTTGAACTTTATTAATATCCATCGCGCCCTTAGCAACTAAGGCGACAGATTTTACTGATTCATCATGGACGTGCGCTTCTTCTCCCAAAAAGTCTGGATCGATTGTCAAGGCATGATTGAGATCGAATCCACCAACACCCAAGATCGTATCGATATCAACTATCGCATTTTGGGTGCGATAAATTTTAGCGATCGCGTTCATATTCCGAATTTTCAGCTCTAATTCATCTAACTCAGCAGGAGTGATTAAATCTGTTTTATTGATCAAGATTCTGTCTGCAAAGGCAATCTGTTCTTGAGCTTCATCCGCATCCCAATGCAGCTGGATATGCTTGGCATCTACGACTGTTACTACCGCATCTAAGTGCGTTTCGAGCTGGACATCTTCATCAACAAAGAATGTCTGAATTACTGGTGCAGGATCGGCTAATCCAGTTGTTTCAATGATTAAATGGTCGAATCGATCGCGGCGGTGCATCAGCTTACTAATAATTCGGATCAGATCGCCTCGAACTGTACAACAAATACAGCCGTTGTTCATCTCAAAAATTTCTTCATCTGTACTGACTACCAATTGATTGTCAATGCCTACTTCACCAAATTCGTTGACAATTACCGCGACTTTTTTACCATGTTCATAAGTCAAGATATGGTTTAGCAAAGTGGTTTTTCCTGCCCCTAGATATCCAGTCAGTACGGTGACTGGCACGGTTGTCTTCGGTGAACGATCGAGATTATTTACCATGATATTTTGCCTCTATTCGTGAATTGGCTAGAGAAATCTAACTGTGTCTATTACGGAGCCGCATAAATATTAACTGATCTTGCCTAGTTCTAGCTGAGGGATCCAATTGACAGTAAGGTATGAAACCTTTAAAATGATTTTATCTGTACGATAATGATTCTCATTCTATCATAAATTTGCGATCTAGTCCTTGTAGATTTCTCACTTACAGCCTACCACTCCAAACATTACGATCGTGAAAACTAGCCCTCGTCGCTCAGAATTAAAACACCTATTGCATTCCAACTGGTTTGTATCATCAATCCTAGCATTTGGGATGCTAACTGGGTGCGCACCTAGCACCAAGGAACCGACAGCGGATCCTAGCCCTACTGCGAATACAACTCCAGCCGCAAACACAACTCCAGCAGCAACAACAGATCCCAAACCTAAAGTAGTTGTCACAAATACTGTATTGTGCGACCTTACCAAACAAATCGCGGCAAGTACGATCGATCTAGTCTGCTTATTAGCTCCTGGTAGCGATCCTCACGTTTATAAACTTACGCCAGAAGCTAGGAAATCGATCGAAGATGCTAAACTCGTTCTATATGGTGGCTATGACTTCGAGCCAGAGCTAATCAAAGCGATTAAAGCAACATCTAATCCGGCTCCAAAAATCGCCGTACATGAAGTAGCCGTACCGCAGCCTCAGAAATTTGAAGAAGATGGCAAAAGCACGACAGATCCGCACGTTTGGCACAATGCTCAGAATGGGATTAAAATTGCCGAAACAATTGCCACTAATTTAGAAAAATTAGTACCTGCACAAGCCGCAACTTACAAGCAAAACACTCAAAAGCTAACCTCAGAGATTGGACAACTCAATACTTGGATTAAATCTGAAATCGGTACGATTCCTACTGCTAAAAAAGTGTTATTTACTACTCATGATGCACTGGGATATTACTCAACAGCCTATGGGATTCCAGTTGATGCTTTGGAAGGATTGAGTACAGAGGAAAAGCCAAATGCAGCTAGAGCGAAAGAACTAGTTGGTAAAATTAAGAAAGCACAAATACCGACTATTTACGCAGAGTTAACACTCAATCCTAAACTAATTACGGCGATCGCGCAAGAAGCCAAGGTGAAAGTAGCAGCGCAGGAACTCTATGTTGATGGATTGGGTGAAGTGAGTAGTCCAGGTGGAACTTATCAGAAAATGCTAGCTTCTAATACTAAAACGATCGTCGAAGGATTGGGTGGTAAACATACACCGTTTGTTGCAAAATAATCGCATATCCACCAAACTAGTACTAGACGGCGGAAGTTTCCCCTTGCTTTTTCACCGCTCAGTTCGGCTCCGCTCACTGAGCGAAGCCGAAGTGAATACCCACTCTATTTATGCCGCTCAGTACTAGTGATGATAGAAACTCAACTTTTCCAAAAAGTTGGGTTTCTAGTAGATTTATATCGCAATCCTATTTGAGTTCCTTACAGTAAAGTCAACTTGTAGGGGCAGTGCCTCACTCGTACTGTTCGCGTAGCGTCTGCCTTCGCAGAGCGTAGCCGAAGTATGCCTGCCCTCTGAGGATTACGCTTCTCACTTAGGATCGCCATAGCTGTTATCTCGGATATTTGACCATCAATTTTTGGACTTCCTCTGCATGATAAGAGCTGCGAGTTAGGGGTGTAGAAACTACTTGCAAGAAGCCAATTTCTTCGCCATATATCCGCCAAGCATCGAATTGCAGTGGCGTGATAAATCCGGCTACTGTCAGATGTTTTGCTGATGGTTGGAGATATTGACCGATCGTGATGATATCGCAATCTACGGCTCTGAGATCCCGCATGGTTTGACGAACTTCTTCGTCTGTTTCGCCGAGTCCGACCATAATCCCTGATTTAGTATAAACGCTGGGAGTGTAGGCACGCGATCGAGCGATCACATTCAACGAACGCTGATAGTCACCCTGAGGACGAACGCGGCGATACAGTCGGGGCACAGTTTCGGTATTGTGATTGAGTACGTCTGGAGCTGCGTCCAAAATCGTCTCTAGTGCCTGCCAATTGGCACACAGGTCAGGAATCAATACTTCGATTGTGGTCTGGGGTGAGAGGGCGCGTACCTGCTGAATACAGGACACAAATTGACTAGCACCCCCATCAGGTAAATCATCCCGATTCACTGATGTGATTACGACATGCTTGAGCTTGAGTCGCTTGACTGCTTCGGCTAGTCGTAGCGGTTCGTCAGCCTCTAGAGCCTGAGGTTTCTTCTCAAAATCAATATCACAGTAGGGACAAGCGCGAGTACAGGCGGGTCCCATAATCAGAAACGTGGCAGTTCCAGCACTGAAGCACTCGCCAATATTCGGACAGGAGGCTTCTTCACAGACAGTATTGAGCTGCAAATCGCGCAGGATGTCTTTGACATTACCGACTCGTTCCCACTGCGGTGCTTTGACCCGCAACCATTCTGGTTTGACTGTCATAGAAGTTGAAATGTATTCACAAGGCTAATATTCTAGCAAATTATGCGGGGAGGGGGGAGTGTGGGGGTGTGGGAGCGTGGGGAAGATGGTTAGATTAAAGCTTACTTTCTGAGCTTAATTTCGCTTTTGGGTGTGAATAAGTCGGTGCGAGCGTCCAGAAAGTTCTTGATCCTACTGGTTAATCCTCCTTGATTTTTCTGAAGTTCAAATTTACGCAAGAAAGCTCCATAGGTTCTGAGCTTGATTGCTGAGTTTTGATTCATATCTCGTTTGCGATCTTGTTTTTTACGATTGCCAAAAAACTCACGATCTTGTCCAATAATTAGCAAGCCATGAACGCTGTCAGGATCGACTTCTTCTGCCAATTGATTATCCACTAAAATTCTTGGCAAATTAGTGGTGCAATAGTTCAATCGATCGAATGATAATTTCGCAACTGTTGTTAGTTGAAGACTGTCATCCCAAGTTTGCTCTTGCGGACCAGCACAAACAACGGCATACCAGCTCATTCCTTTGGTGGCATGATAGCAGCCACAGATATAATCAGGTCGATTATCCTGATTGAGAATTAGGCTAGTTGATAGAAAATAAATTTTGTGATAGTCAATATAGGCATGTCTCAGCAAGTGAGCGCAAACAGAAATATTACGATCGAATATACCGTGAATTTCACCAACTTTACTGTCGATACTAATTTTGTCAACCAGTCTAGCAATTTCTTGATTGCTAATCCGATCTGGATCTACTCGAAATGGTTGCAGGTGTTGTAAAGACATTTTAAATCAGTTGACAGTTATTTTTGATAATTATCGGCAGTTATACTCACAATCTCAGTATACCCAGCAGTCGATCGATTATTGAAGTATGCTGCACTCATTTTGTCCAAACCTAAGTAGTCGCAGCATAATCGCAGCGATAACTAAACTGACAATATCGGCAATGGCTGCCAGGATGAGCGGGAAATAATCGATCGAAACAAGTTGGATCCAATTGATAATCTCGTAGTTGTTGCTGGTGTAATTTGGAGATTTGAGCTAATTTAGCGGCAATTTGGGTCAATCTCGAAGCTGTTACCGTGATTAGTTCTGAACTAGTCATCGTTTCCAGATTATGGAAAGCAGCAACCACTTGGCGACCAGGATAAAGATAGCTACAAGCTAGAAGATAGACCTCCGCTTGACGCAGATCTGGATCTGCACCTCCAGTTTTAAAATCGATAATTTGAAGCTGAAGATCTGGCGATTGAACAATACAGTCAAAAGCTGCAAATAGCTGAAAATTGTAATTATCAACCTCGATTTCGATCGGTTGAGGCAGTTGTTCATCTCCCCGATTTAATACGATGATATCCTGCCCCAATAGGAATGGCGATGCTTGATATTGCTGAATAATTTGGGTCACTCGATCGCGTACCGCCGCAATTTCGTAATATAGATATAGCCTGTCAGCAACACGTTCACACCCGCGCGGATGTTTCAGCCACAGCGGATTTTGATGAAATTCATACACGGCTTGCTGCGCTAATTTGCCCACCTTTTGCCAAATAGTTTCCTGAAATGGCAATTCCTGCGTTACTTGGCTAGCCGACTTCGCCTGCGCCCATCGGAAGCCTCGCTGCATCTGACAGTGGGTATCCTCCCAGCCTAGAGCTGGCTCGAATTGCGACCATAGTTGATAGCTGGCGAAGTTGGGGATGGGTTGGGGGATGGGGGGATGGG
>JANNDL010000220.1:0-4370 GCA_031387665.1 Chamaesiphon sp. OTE_75_metabat_95
CAGTGACGTTACCAGTGCCGATAGTAGTAGAGTTTAAATCTGCTGATTGAACGTTGCCGCTGACATTATCAGCCCAGCTAGCAGCAGGGAATAAAGCGATTGCAGTAACGATTGTTGCGAAGATTTTAGCTGAGTTCATGATGTTTGCTCCGAAGATTTAGTAGTAGTAGTAGTGATGTTAGAATGAGATTGGAATTGAATCAGTCTGTGCTTGTCTCTATTTAACTTTACGATTGACTTCTGAGTTTTATGCAGTTCAGTGCAGACTATTTTGCTTTTTGGAGACTAGTTGCATCTTGAATAGCACGTTGGATGCTGATGTTGTGGTCGCCAAGAGTCGTAGCGGTTCCAGTGATTTGTTGAGTAGTGCCACTGACATTGACACCAGACTTCCGAGATTTTTGTAAATCAAGGATGCGTTGATTGGTTTCAGTAGTTGTAATGTTACCAGTGCCGATGGTCGTAGAGTTCAAATCTGCTGATTGAGTATTGCCGCTGACATTATCAGCCCAGCTAGCAGCAGGGAATAAAGCGATTGCAGTAACGATTGTTGCGAAGATTTTAGCTGAGTTCATGATGTTTACTCCGAGTATTTAGTAATAATTGTGTTAGAATGAGATTGGAATTGAATCAGTCTGTACTTGGCTCTATTTAACTTTACGTTTGACGTTGGAGTTTTATGCAGTCTAGTTCAGACTATTTTGCTTTTTGACCGTTGATTAATGACTGAACCGCTTTTTTGATATCAATGTTGCCATCACCAACAATCAGCGTGTTTGCATTGATTCTTTGGCTGTTACCACCAACGTTATTACCGCGTGAACCAGACTTTTGGAGACCGATATTATTTTGAAGAGTTTCAGTGACGACTGTATTTCCGTTACCAACGATGGTGGAGTTTAGATTTGCTTCTTGATTGTTGCCGCTGACATTGTTAGCCCAACTAGCGGATGGAAATAAAGCGATTGCAGTAACGATAGTAGCGAAGATTTTAGCTGAGTTCATGATGGGTTGCTCCGAAGATAATAGTTAGTAGTGTGATTGTTAATTGCGCTTTGTTCGCCTCTGATTAACTTTACGGATGACTCTCAAATTTTATGCAGGGGAGCTGCCAATGCAGTTTGGTTAGCCAATTAGTCAGCGGTTGGAAACCACAGTGAGGGAGGGCAGGTTTTGTTGGAAGATGATGGTGTAAGGGCGGCACTAGATTGCATGTCTTGTCGTTTTTTTATGCGGGGGTTCCCCCCGAATAAGAAAACGACAAGACAGTCGCGGTAACACACCCTACAATAGCTCAAATTATTACCGTGGAAAGTATAGCAACTTGGGTTATTCAGCCGTTTGCGTTGCTGTCAGTCAAAAATCCAGCGATTAAAATCGCTGCAACTAGCGGGAATGATTGAGTTGAAAAAATTCTCTAGCAGTATCGCAGTCAGCTTGAATTTGCGCGGTAAGAGCAGCTAATGAGGGAAATTTTTGTTCCGATCGAACGAAGTGATGCAGGTACACTATTAGTTGCTGTCCATATAGATTGCCGTCCCAGTCGAGCAGATGAACTTCGACTGTGGTATTTACGCCATCTACTGTCGGGCGTTTGCCGATATTCATCACCCCAGGGAGTTGACTCGCGCCAGGGATATCTACTCGCACACAATATACGCCCTGACGCGGCAAAAACTTTTCGGCAGGATACTTGAGATTAGCAGTTGGAAAGCCGATCGATCTGCCAATTTCTTGACCATTTACGATTGTACCGACGATCGAGTAATATCGACCTAGTAATTCTTGAGTCAGGGTTAAATCAGCCGCAAGTAATGCGGCGCGAATCCGTGAACTGCTGATCCGACTATCACCATTAGTTTCGAGGGTGGCAATCTGCGTAGGGATATCAATTTCCGCCGTCAGCGTCACCAAATCACTGGCACTCCCAGCACGTTGATTCCCAAACCGAAAGTCTTCACCCACGCTAATAAATTTAGCCTGTAATTGCCGATCGATCATCAGATTGACAAATTCCTGTGGGGATAATTTCACCAAGTCTCGATCGAATGGTAATAGAATCAGTTGCTCTACACCTAATTGCTCTAGAATTATTTCTCGTTCTCGATGGGGTGTCAGCAGTTGACGCTGTTGTCCGGTAAAGTACTGCTGGGGATGAGGATCGAAACTCACAACTGTCTTGTAAGCACCGCTATTGTCTGCTAAAACAGGTCGAATTACCTCCAGATGACCCCGATGAATACCATCAAAATTACCCAGCGCAATCGCCGTCGGAGTCAATATATTCGCAAGCGATGATTCAATCTGCACTGTTGTTGTCTGCTATCTTGGCTGTGGCTCTATCTTAATTATCGGTCGGATCGATCGATTAATTCCGATTTTCTCCACATCGCATCCGCAACTAGGCTTACATCAACCATTTCGGCAACATCATGTACCCGCAGAATGTCTGCACCATGGGCAATTGCCGCACAACAGGCGGCTGCGGTGCCCCACAACCGCTGATTCGGATCTGGTTGGTTCAAAATCTTGCCGATGAAGCTTTTGCGCGATACACCGACTAATAGGGGTGAGTCTAGCACCTGAAAGTTGTCGAGTTGACGGATTAACTGGATGCTTTGCTGGTAAGTTTTGGCGAATCCAATGCCTGGATCGATGATAATCTGAGATCGATCGATCCCACTCTGGATTGCTCGATCGATCTGAGTCTCAAAAAAATCAATCATTTCGGCGACAATATCCTGATACTCAGTCATCTGCTGCATCGTCCCTGGCGTACCCCGCATGTGCATCATCACATAGGGCACAGCCAGTTGGGCGACAACCTCAAACATCTGGCTGTCAAACGCTCCCCCCGAAACATCATTGACAATATCGGCACCAGCTTTAATTGCCGCTTGAGCTACTATGGACTTGGTGGTATCGATCGAAATCGGAATCTGTCCAATCTTTGAGTCTTGGCGAATTGCTTCAATCACCGGAATTACCCGCGCTAGTTCTGTAGCTGCATCAACAGATGTCGCCCCTGGTTTAGCAGACTCCCCACCAATATCGATGATGTCCACACCTGCACCAACCATTTCAACAGCTTGAATAGTGGCTGCTTGCACCGTCTGAAATTTGCCCCCATCACTAAAACTATCCGGCGTGACGTTCAAAACTCCCATCACATAGGTTCGATGTCCCCAGTCAAAATTTTTGCCCCGAATCGCCAGTGATTTCTTCATAATCAAATTATCGTTGTAATCTGGGACTAGGTGATTCCCGATCGAGAATACACCGATTAACCATTTAGGTGTGTTGGGTTGACAAAGGAAATCTAACCTACAGATTTATGGTGAAGTGTGTTGGGTTTCATTCTTCAACCCAACCTACAGATCTATCTATCCACCATTCACCATTCACCATCCACCAATTTAAAATGTCGCTTCAAGCCTTACTCACCGCCGTTGCTGCTGGAGAAATCACCCCAGATCGAGCATTATTAGAACTCCAATCTCAAGGATACGACTCGATCGATGACTTTGCCAAGATCGATCGAACTCGCCAACAGCGCACAGGTTTTCCCGAAGTAATCTGGGGATTGGGCAAAACACCGATGCAGATTGTCAAAATCATCGAAGTCATGCGCCAACAGCAATCGGTAGTCATGGCAACAAGGATCACCCCTGCTGTCTACGCCGAACTTTATCAACACATCCCCGATCTGATCTATTACGAAATGGCGCAAATCTGCGCTCTCCCCGCTGCAACAGCCACTCCGACTCATTTAGGCAAAATTACGATTCTCACCGCAGGCACAGCCGATTTACCTGTAGCAGAGGAAGCTGCTTGTACCGCAACTCTCTGCGGTTTTGAGGTAGAAAAGCTCTGGGATGTCGGTGTCGCCGGAATCCATCGCCTCCTCGCCAATCGCCACGTCATCGACAACGCTGATGTTCTCATCGTGGTTGCTGGCATGGAAGGAGCATTATCGAGTGTAGTCGCTGGACTCGCTGATTGTCCCGTGATTTCGGTACCCACCAGCATCGGCTACGGTGCCAGCTTCGGCGGCATCGCCCCTCTCCTCACCATGCTCAACTCCTGCGCCGCCGGAATCGGCGTAGTCAACATCGACAACGGCTTCGGTGCTGCCATCCTCGCCTGTCAGATTCTTCGTACCGCTCAAAAAGTCGCAGATCGATCGAACACTGCTCTCTTAAAATCTGAAATCTAGACGATGAGTAGATCCTAGCTGGTGGGCAGTGCCCACCCAGCCCCTTCAACGTGTATAAATACCTAGTGCTAGGATGGCGTAAATTGGTGCTTAAAGTGAGCGATACTAATAGTTGAGGGGCAAGCCATAATTGAAAAAGCAGAGAAGTGGCATC
>JANNDL010000222.1:0-26201 GCA_031387665.1 Chamaesiphon sp. OTE_75_metabat_95
CGAAGGTGACTTTGAGGTAATTGAAGCAAAAGACGGGCTGGAAGGGATCGACTTTATCGAAAAAGAACGTCCATCCCTAATCATGCTAGATTTTATTCTACCTAAAATGAGCGGCTGGGATGTGTTTCAACAGATTCAGTCTAATCCTGACTATCAGAAAATTCCCTTGGTACTAATGTCGGGGAAAAAAGAGGAAGTTACCAGCAAGATTTCCGAACCGTTTGAATTTTTTGAATTTATCGAGAAACCATTCGATCGAGTTGTCCTCGCTGAAGCGATTCGGGTGGCGATGGTCAAGGTTCGCAAAGCGCGTCCCCGTGCGGCTGAACTTCCTGGTGCTGTCTCAATTGGTGGCGATTCTCAAGTTAATAGCGAAGAGATTGCTGTATTGCAAGCACAGATTGCTCAAATCCAAGCGGCTCATAGCACCGAAATTCAAGAGCTACAGGCGCAAATATTTGCGGCTAGCCAGTCCCACAGTGCTGAAATCCAAGATTTAGCAGCTAAATTTGAAGCATTCCAACAAATTAAAGGTACCGCACATCAACCCACAATTGAGAAAGTAATCCAACTCGAAACCGAAGTTGATACCCTGAAAAAACAATTGGGTCAGTTGATTGTGTTGATTAAGAAGAAATTTGCAACTTAGTTGTTAGTGGTTTAGTGGATAGTGATTTAGCAAAACACTCGCTCCTCCTGATTACTAATTTAATTTTATCAATAGCAACAGTTTAAACATTCCTTGTGGGCGCAGCCCATCCATTGCTAAACCACTAAACCACCAAACCACTAACTAATCAATTTCCCGTCTACCTTCCAACGCCCGTGCCAGGGTAATTTCATCGGCATATTCGAGATCGCCACCCATCGGTAGCCCGAAGGCAATTCTGGTTACTTTGGTCAATGGCGATATCAGTCGTCCTAAATAGAGCGTCGTGGTTTCGCCTTCAACAGTGGGGCTGACAGCGACGATTACTTCTTTGACAGCTTGACGATTGATCCGCTGTAGTAGGGATGAAATATTTAACTGTTCTGGCCCAATCCCGTCCATTGGCGAGATTACACCACCTAAAACGTGATATTTGCCGTGATATTCTCGCGTTCTTTCTAAGGCAATCACATCGCGAGAATCTGCGACAACGCAGATGGTGTGGTCGTCGCGCTGGGGATTTTGGCAGATGTCACAAGTTGGTTCGGCAGATAGATGAAAACAGACCTGACACAACCCGACTTGCTGCTTGGCATCGATCAGAGCTTGTGCTAACTGTTCGACCTCTGGTAACGATCGCTTGAGAATATGCAAAGCCAGCCGCTGTGCAGATTTGGGGCCGACTCCAGGCAAGCGTTGTAACTGCTCGATTAAATTAGCGAGGGGGCGCGTGTAAGCCGTAATTTTTGCTCCTGAGCGATCGATGAAACATAATTATACGCCAAAAAAGTCGCTATCTGAATAGATGGCGATTTTTGATTACGCGATCTGACTGAGGGTGTTTTAACTAAGCGTGAGTCATGATTGGTCTATAAACACAACTCAAATCAGGGATGTACACATAAAGATCGAATAATGCATTCTCACAACTGCCATCTAATAAAGATTGGGATCGCAATAGTTGAGAGATCTCGATGCTGGTCATCAAAATTTTCCAACAGCAAACTTGATGAACCATCGGAGGAGAAATGAGATATTGGATCGATCGATTAATCCACTCTCACAAGACGAAGACAACCGCATTGCTTACATCACTGGTATTGAGTCAGCTATGTTTAAGCTGCGCGAAGAAGGATAAAAGTATCCACTACCTGACAATGGTCGGAAGTTGCAACCAGCAAACTGCTATTAAGATTTTCGACGAAACGGGCGGGACAGATCCTTATGGCAAACCCGTAAGCACTATTGATGATAAACATTTCAAAGCCTATGTAAATACTATCTCTAAACACATTTTTACCAAGATTGAAAAAATGGTTCAGTGTCGAGGCACTGCGAGTGAGAACCCGCAAGTCGAACTAGTATTTGTCTATCGTCCTGCAATTTCCCGTGGGATTACACCTTACAATGACTCTCCAACAAAATTTTGGGATAACAGGTACTTGGATAGTCCTTGGGTCAAACTCGCTTTCGACAAGTCGTCTCAGCATAATGTGCGCGGGATATTTGTCTGGAATGAACGACAGTTTTTGCTCGACCAAGCATTTATAAAAACAAGGCATGTCTCCGACACCAAGCTTCTGCAACCAATCGATCTTGAAACATTTCAACAATGGGCACTAGAATACACGGGAACTAAACTCACTCAGGGAAGCAAAATTGCCAATCAATTACAATTCCCCGTAGATGTTTTATGGCTATTTAAATATGTTCATTCAACTAGCTTGTCAGATAGTGCTAGCGATGTACCGATGACTAGTCTTAGAAGCATCATTGATGGAGAAAAGCTGGGATATACAGATATGACAAAGGTTATTATCGATAGATTATTTTCTAAATCACAGACTGATATCCGTTACGACAATATTCTCGATCTCCAGGCTGTATTCAACATTGACAAGTACCGAATTTATCCATGATTTTGTCTTGCAGATGAACATCAAGATTTAGTTTGATCGGGTGGAATTATTCCCACTTAATAATTCCACCCAGTCCCCCAGTCCCCCAGTCTCCCGTGTTCACCCAATCACCACTCTTCATCGATCTCCTCACCAGCGGCTGGGTGGTCATAGTCTTTGTGGTTTTATTTGGGGTACTACCGTCGATCGCTTTTCCCCAAAGATCGCTACCATCGATCGCTAGTCGAATTGTGGGAGCATTTGTGCGGACGATGATGACGATCTCGATCGGGAGTATGCTATGGACAAAGCTGGGTTTATTTACCTGGCTGATTGCCGTGTTAGTTTATTTCACTGGCTTGGGCATTGGCTGGCTATCCAGCCACAAGTGGCAATACCAAGTCAAATTTGAACAGATCGGTCAACGAATTGCGATCGGCACAATTGATATCTTCGATCGGGGTTTGTCTGTGTCCCAACTCCGAGGCTGGCTGCTGTTGCCGTTTCAAACTCTAATTCGATCGATTGAATCTCGACCCGATCGGCAACTGAATCAGCTCTGGAGCTTACCGCTGGCAATTTTGACCACGATCGGCACAATGGCAATTCTCGGCGTTACAATCTGGCTCCGGTTCGAGCATCCCCTGACGGAATTTCGCTTTAGTACTCCAGATACATATGGTCAGCTTCTAATCACTCAGCAAATTTTAGCGCGGGATTTACCGACAGTTAGCTATTTGCCAAATTTCTCCAGTTTAGCCGCTTTTCTCTCGGCTCTGAGCGGGATTCATCCGGTGCAGGTTGTTCACTTACTAGGGGCAATCATCGGCACACTACTTGTGCTGAGTGTTGGCTATACAACCAGATGCCTGACCAAAAATGGCGCGGCATCACTGGCGGCTAGCTACAGTCTGGGTGCTTATTTATTTACCTGGAATCTACCGATTTCCGATCGGCTGCCACTGGATATCCAAAACTGCTTGGGGCTGATTCGGGATACGCTCAATGGTGGCTTGATTCGATCGTGGGCGGTGGGTGAACTCGAACTGGGGGCGTTGTTTGTAATTTTGGCGATCGGGTGCAGTACGCATATTGCCAGATCTACCCAACGTCAGGAAGCGATCTCGAATACGCTTTGTTGCGTGATCTTGGTGGCGATCATTGCGCCCAACTTGCTGATCCTTGTCCTGTTTGGCGGCTTGGGGCTGATCTTTGGCAGGCAGATGGCAATGTTTAGTATTAGCATGGCATGGCCGATTCTAGCGGTGTTAGCGGCGATTCCCGATCGCAATTTCCCGCTGTTTAAAGGGGTGTTGACTACGCTACCGATCGGGTTGAGTCTAACTGTGGGTTTATTCTTTGTCGCGATTGCGGCGGCGGGGAGATTATTGCTTGCCAATTGGTCTGCACCGATTTGTCTGACTGTATATATCGCCATTACCCTCAATTTCGCGCTGCCATCCCTACCCCAAATCGATTATCTCGAATATGATGCTGCTGCCCGCAAAGCTGTAGAAATTAGTCGGCTATTTCCGTATCAGCAGTGGACTGTCGTAGCCCCGATCGAACAATTGTCCCAAGTCTATGGGCGGGGTTGGTATGAAGATGCCGCCCAATTTACTGCCAAATATCAAGATCGCGTCAGCAATCCCAACTTTCGATTTCCCCAGCCAACATCACTATTCGTCTTCGTTGAAAAGATACCCTTCATCACCGATAAATCAGAAGCCCCAGTTCTCTATTCAGTATTTATAGATCCCACCTATCGAAATTATCGCTCTCCCAGCGGGCGGACACAGCTAGCCGCTGCGATGCTCAAGCTGTGCGAAACATATCACAAGCAGCATTATCCACTAGATAGCCGCATCTACTATGAAAACGATCGACTCCGCATCTATCAGTTCATGCCCCAGCCACTGCGGGTAAAGTCTAAGTGATGGCTAGATCGTGAGCGAAATCCGCAGACTGTAACAAAAGATGATTTGTAAAGCAGCCGCAACTTCATGAATGCTTAGTACTCTCCCTCATGCCTAAACCCCAAAACCTGCTCTCCCAGCTAACTTTCTACCCTCTACTCTCTACCTTCCACCCTCTCTAAAAACTATTTTGTAAATAAAGCTTGCTTTTTTGTAAAGTTTTCGTTATATTAGTTTACATAAGGAAATGTTTAATAAACAAGTAGCGAAGGAAACCATCATGCAGACCAAAACGTACATCGATAACGACGGCAGAGAAAATAATTTCGCGATCGAGCCAAAAATGTACACAACCGAAGGCCCTCAAGCTGGTTGGACTGAGTATGCAGAGACACTCAATGGTCGCATGGCAATGCTTGGTTTCGTCGCTCTACTAATCCAAGAAGTCTTGACTGGACACGGTATCGTCGGTTTCATCACTGGTCTGTAATTACCAGCCAGAATAATTTCACGCCCATTTAGTTTACATAGTAAAACATTTATAGCAGTATCTGCTCAGGAGAACATCATGCAAACCAAAACTTACATCGACAACGACGGCAGAGAAAACAATTTCGCGATCGAGCCAAAAATGTACACAACTGAAGGCCCTCAAGCTGGTTGGACTGAGTATGCAGAATTACTCAACGGTCGGATGGCAATGCTCGGATTTGTTGCACTATTGATCCAAGAAGTTTTGACTGGGCACGGTATTGTCGGTTTCATAGCTGGTCTCTAATCTCTTCACCTTTGACGATCGCTAACACATAATTTTCTTATCTTTTTTCCTCGCGGTAGCTGCATGTTAGCTACCGCGATTTTTGATAATAATTTGAATAAATGACCGTTTATTGAATTGTGAGTTCGTAGGGTGTGTTACCGCGCTAGCGTAACGCACCAATAATTCGGATGGTGCGTTACGCTTTGCGTTGGCGTAGCCTCTGCGCCAGCAGAATAACACACCCTACAAGTTGTCTCTCATTCTATCCTTTGATGCAAACTACCTGCTTGAGGGTCGCGATTACTTCGACGAGATCTGCTTGATTTGCCATGACAGTATCAATAGACTTATATGCTGCGGGAATTTCATCGAGGAGTTCGGCATCCTTGCGACATTCTACGCCTACAGTTTGAGCGATCAGATCATCTAGAGTATAGGTATTTTTTGCCATCGTTGGCGGAGCCTCTCTGCAAGAGAATCGAGACATAATTCGCCCTGCACCATGCGAGCAGCTACAAAAACTAGCTGCGTTACCTTTACCTTTGACGATGTAGGATTTTGTGCCCATTGAACCAGGAATAATCCCATAGTCTTCAACCCGCGCACGGACGGCACCTTTGCGAGTGACGTAGACTTCTTCGTCAAAATGAATCTCTTTTTCGGCGTAATTGTGATGACAATTAATCACTAATAATGGCTTGCTTTTCTTGCCACCATTAAGATGTCTATCGATCGTTTGCATGAATCTCGCCATCATCACATCGCGATTGGTTTTGGCGTAGTCCTGTGCCCACTGGAGATCGCGCCAGTAGGCGGCAAATTCGGGTGTACCAGCCACGAAATAAGCCAGATCTAGGTCTGGTAAACTAGTATCTGCTAGTTTAGCTAGATCTTTGGCTGTATCAATATGGCATTGCGCTAATTTATTACCAATATTCCGCGAGCCAGAATGGAGCATTAACCAGACATAATTTTCGGTGTCGATACAAACTTCAATAAAGTGATTGCCACCACCTAATGAACCCAATTGACGAGTCGCTTTATTTTCTAAACCCCTTACACCCCGATGCAGTCCGGCAAAGTTATGCCATCCTTGCCAATTACTGACATCTTTAGAAATTTGCTTGTTTTCTTCAAAGCCAACTGGAATCTGAGCTTCTAAATCAAGCCGAATCTTTTTGAGTTTACCATCGAGTTTTTCACTAGTGAATGGTGTTTTGATCGCCATCATCCCGCATCCCAGATCAACACCCACCGCCGCTGGAATTACGGCATTTTTAGTCGCAATTACTGAGCCGACTAAGGCACCTTTACCCAGATGAACATCCGGCATCAGGGCAACATGCTTGAACACAAACGGCAGAGAGGCAACATTCTTTGCCATCTTGGTTTCAGCCTGCGCCAAATCATGACCTGCCCAAGAAAAGACAGGCTTGGGAGTATCTATTTCTAGTTCTTGGTAAGTCATGAGTTAGGCTTTAGGCTTTAGAAATTAGGCTTCTTAAAGAAGTCGCGGATAGTCTTATTGACAACTATCAATTATCAACTACTTGTACTGTTGGCGTTGGCGTAGCCTCTGCCTTTACCTATGGTAGGCTAACGCCAACGCAGAAGCCTTGCCTCTGGCATTGCGTAGCCGTTCGCGTTGGCAAAGCCTGCCGTAGGCACAGCGTCTGCTCTAGCAGAAGTATCAACTATCAACTACTTCCCAAACATACTGCCACTAATTCTCTTGATTGCTCTTGTGGCAATATCCGAATAGCTCAGTTCTCCAGCCAGAATTTTTGCCATTGTCAGACTAGCTGAAGGACGTTTGATTCCGGCTTTGTAGCTAACTTTGGGAAATTGATAAAAAGCACCCGCTAGACGGTGTGCCCATTTCATCTCGGATCCCCATTCAGTGGTCATTACTTCTGTGTATTTTTCTAGTGCGTTGCTGGTACCACTGAGTGCCGAGTGGATCGCCTCGGCGGCTTTGATCCCAGAGAAAATCGAGGGGCGAATGCCTTCAGCAGTCATTGGATCGACGACACAGGCGGCTTCTCCAGCGAGGAGGGCATTTTGGGTGTGCAACTTTTGGTCGCCATCCCAGAGACAGAGGGGATGTCCGTATTGTTTGAAGTTATTGATGTCGATCCCAAAAGCACCCTTGCCATAGCCATCGAGAATTTTTTTGAAGTCTTGACCTTCGCCGCCTCTAAAGGTGCCAATTCCGATCGAATAGCCATCGGCTTTGGGGAAGTTCCAAATATAACCGTTCTTCACTAATCCAAACTCAAAGCTAACTGTGTTGACAACGCTGTCACTAGTCGCATCTACTTCTAATGCTCCAGCTAGACGACGCTTGCGATCTTTGAATCCCAACCATTTTGCCATGCTGCCTTTGGCACCATCGGCAGCAATTAGATACTTGGCTTCGACGGTACCAGTTGCGGTGGTTACTTGCCAACGATCGATCTTAAATTCGATCCCAGTGACGGCGGTATTGTCACGTAGTTCGGCACCTTGTTTCTGGGCTTGTTGAACCAGGAAATGATCGAAAACATCTCGCCGTACCATCCAGATTGGTTCTTGCCCTTCGAGCTTGACCTCGACTGGATCTTCTAGGTTCCAGGTATATCTCAATGTATCGACTCGACAGGAAATTGCTGGGCTAAAATCAAAATCAAACCACTGGGCGATCGCTGGTGATACACCGCCACCACAGGGTTTGTACCGAGGTAAGGACTCTCTCTCTAGGATTAATACGGATCTACCCTGCTTGGCTAGATGGTAGGCTGCACTGCCCCCAGCAGGGCCAGCACCGACAATAATACAGTCAAACATAAAATAGCGATGGAGATACTTTGGCGATTGGCTTCTGTCAGCCACTGTTTCGACCATTGTAACGTTAGTAGTCGCCGTGACACCAGCCATTAGCGACCGATCGAGTGTTGTTGTCTGGACAGTTCGCGCCCCAGTCTCCACCTTAGCTATAGGTTCAGACAGAAAACGAGATCGCTCGTGCCAGACAGTAAGTCGATCCTTTACTAGTTGTCGCTAGTTGACAACCGACCAATTAAGCCGCTTGTTGCTCCGGTGTATCCATGCCCCACTGATGTTTGAGCAGGTTCTTGTAGCTGTTTTCTTGGAGCATCATCTGTCTATACAGATTCACCAGAAACTCTTGAGTTTGCTCGTGACTCATATCCTTAACTTGATGCTCAAACGATCGAATATTGAATTGTTGCTCTAAAGATAAGTCAAAAGATCTAGACATAGTTCACTCCTACTATTGGTGGTGAGTAAAATCGTCCCAATACGGGACATTTGACGATCTATCTGTATGTGCTCTTCCTGAGGGAAGCAGCGCGATCGAGCCATTTAGCTTCGATCTATGTTAACAAGCATAACATTTGTTTGACAAAATCACTAACTTGCTATTTTGTAATTGTACCCACAGATCGCAACTGATCGTTCGCGTAGCGTCTCTGGAGGAGAATCGGGTAGCGGCTCTGGAAGAGAATCGGGTAGCTTTAACAACGATTAATCTAATTTTTAGCAAATTGATCCGATCTAAAATGCTCAAAATGAACAAACTCACATCTTGCACCAATACATATCGACTATTACTAAGCGTAAAAGGGTACCCTAAGATCTACGCTTAGTACTAATATTTTTCTACTGGTGCAAGATGTGAGCAAAACATCCAAACCCTGGGAATAATAATGATACAGAACCGACAAAAAAATTAGTCTGAGCTGAATCCCGATGGTAATTGCTGACGAGAGAGAAATTAAATGGTTGCTGAATATATAACACTCGATCTGTTGGCGACTCAGTTGAGTGAGATCAAGCACCAACATTTCAGTGGACGTATTTTAATAAAAAGTTCATTGGGACAAGAGTGGTCTTTATTCATTTATCTGGGTCGGATCCTGTATGCGACTGGGGGTAGTCATCCAATTCGCCGCTGGGTGAGAAATACGACGATTGCTGGCGTAGATGTAAGTGCGGCCAAGGATCTCCAAGTTCGGATCGACGCGCTGACTGATATTTCGGCATTGACCACAGCAGAGCTAGAGAGCTGCTGGGAATATTATTTATTAGTTAATTGGGCACATCAGGGACGAATTAGTCGCGATGGGCTAATCAAGCAGATTCAGACGACGATCGTGGAAGTGCTGTTTGATATCGTGGGAACTAAAGCAGTTAGCTGTGAACTGATCGAGGAAAAGCAACTCGCGCCTCAGCTTACTCTGATCGATATCGATCGAGCATTGGGGATCGCTGTCCAACAGCAACAGCAATGGCAGCAGGCAGGATTGACAGATGTTTCACCAGATCTGGCGATCGATATTGTCTCAGCGACGGAATTTCAACAGATGGTTTCCCCATCTGCCTATGAATCACTCAAGCATGTCCTAAATGGCAAGCAAAGTATTCGAGAAATTGCTACCAAAGCACGCAAATCACCTGTAATGATTGGGCAATCTTTTCTGGCTCAAATTCAGGCTGGCACGCTGCAATTAGTTGGTGTGGGAGATTTTGCCAGTCCGATCGATCTAGACAAGCTGGGCATCGTTAAGCCCTTGGTGGTGTGTATCGATGATAGTCCGTTTGTCTGCGACAGGTTGGAGCAAATCTTCCAGCAAGCAGGCTTCCAATGTATCAGCGTGATGGACTCGCTCAAAGCAATTCCGATCGTCATTGCCAGGAAACCCCAGATTATCTTTCTCGATCTGGTGATGCCCAATGCCAATGGTTATGAAATCTGTAGTCGGCTGCGAAAGATTAAGAATTTCAAAGATACGCCGATTGTGATTTTAACTGGTAATGACGGCACAATCGATCGAGTCCGCGCCAAAGTCGTCGGTGCCACCGATTTTCTCACCAAACCAGTCCAATCCGAATTCGTCCTCGAAATTGCCCAAAAATACCTCAAAATCCCGTGCGCCCCTGGCGGGGCTTTGCCCATCGCCAAATAATTTCTCTAAAGCCTAACAGTTTGGCTCCGCTCACTGAGCAGAGCCGTTCGCGTTGGCGACAGCCTGCCGTTAGGCACAGCGTTTGCCTCAGCAAAAGTGAACCCCTCACTCCTCACCCCTCACCCCTATCCCCTACCCCCTATCCCCCCATGTCCACCGCACTAATTGTCGAAGATGTCCAAACCGATTTGATGATTTTAACTAGTTACTTAGAAAAAAGTGGCTGGCTAGTCATCTCCGCAAAAAGTGGCGAAGACGCACTGACTTATCTCAGTACTAATCAGCCAGATATTGTCTTTCTCGATATCGTTTTACCAGGGCGGAGTGGATTTGATATTTGTCGGACGATCAAAACTCAAACCGATACCAAAAAGATCCCTGTAGTGATGTGTTCGACCAAAAATACTGACATGGACAGGTTTTGGGGCTTAAAACAAGGAGCCGACTTTTATCTGGCAAAACCAGTCGAGCAGCATGAATTTTTGGAAGTACTTGAAAAACTAGTGCGGTAATTTATGGGTACTCAGCAGCAGTTTTTGCGGTTTCAGCTTCAATCCAATCTGATGGTATTGATGGAGATCGATCTAGTCACCGAGCTGGTAAATATTCCGAGCGATCGAATTGTCCCGATGCCCCATCTACCAGCGGCTGTGATGGGGATCTACAATTGGCGGGGTGAAATTCTGTGGATTGTCAATCTGGCAACGTTGCTCGGATCCAGTCGCCCTGCGGGGAGAAGTCGGAGCCTTCAGCCGACGATGATCCTGTCTGGTGGAGCTACGCCTGAAGATCGACTCCAAAAAACTGTTGGTTTAGTAGTTGATGAGCTTGACGAAATTGAGTGGTTCGATCCAGACGCGATCCAATCTCCAGTTCCAGCCAATATTTATCCAGAATTTTCCCAATGGGCGAATGGTTTGTGGATATCTGCCACTGGTGAAAATTTCCTCCGGCTCGACGGACAAAAAATCCTCGCTGGTGCCGATTTCAATGCTGATGTCTAAGTTAAGGCTTTAGGCTTTAGAGAACATCCCAGTCCCCCAGTCCCCTAGTTCCCCAGTCTCCCCATCCCCCATCTCCCCTAAAATGAACACAATCGATCGCCAAGAAACTACAAGTGATCCTGCTGTAGAAAATACCAAAACTACCCTGCTAGATGCGACATCGATCGATTCATTTATTTGGGTTGCTGAAGCAGAAAGCCCAAATCTGACTCAATTGCGACCATCGAATCCATTAGTGGTGGGAGAGCGGTTGCAGCCGACATTACAGCGCAAGATTCTGACGATGATTTTGCCGTTTATTGTGTTGCCATTGCTGATGACGGGGTGGTTTGCTGTTAGGGAAACTATTTCACAGAATAATCAGCCAGAGCCGAGCGATCTCAAGGAAGCTCAGAAAAAAACCCAGGAACATGGGTTGACCTATGTGATGATTTTGTTGTCAATGGGATTTATCAATCTGGGTGTTGTCACCTGGATGATGCGAGAACTTTCCAGTTCCCTCAACCAAGTAACTTCCAGAATCACTCAAGCGGCTAATGGCGATCTTTCGGCACAACTAGAACCAGGCGAGAGTGCCGAACTCCAGCAGATTGCGGACAGCTTCAATCAGTTGGTGGCTAATTTTAATCGGACACTGCAACAGCAGCAATTAGCAGCCCAAGCCAATAAGTTATTTGGGAAGATCGCCCTGATCTCACAGGATTCATTAGATCCGCTTCAAGTATATAAGTTGGGGGCGATCGGAATTGCCGAAACGATCAAAGTCGATCGAGTGGTGATTTATCGCTGTCAGCCAGATGGTCATGCTGTGGCTATTGCCGAATCGGTAGGCGCGGGCTACCAGACCATTTTGGGAACTCCAGTCGGTCAGATGTATTTTGCTGAGACTCCAGTTGAATTGGAACGCTATCAACAAGGACAAAGCTGGGAAATCGCGGATCTACAACAGGTGCAACTTAGCTCGCGTCGCCGCGAGCTATTTGCCAAGCTGCAAATGAAATCGACAATTTCGGTGCCGATCTTGGTGGGCAAAGAATTAGTGGGATTGGTGTCGATTCAGCAGTGTAGTCGGGTCAGACAGTGGCAATCTTGGGAAATGTCTTTTTGCACCCAAACAGCGCAGCAGTTGGGGTTAGCGGTCGAAAGAATTGGGACTTGGAATATTCAATCGGTAGAGTTGCAGCGGACAAATATGTTGTCCCAAGCTCTCCAGCAGGATACGTTGGGCGAGTTGACAAATTTACTCGATCGAGCTGTGGAAAGTATTCGCCAAGAATTTCAGCTCGATCGATTGATGGTCTTGAATCTTGCCGATCTGCGGGCGGGTCAATTTGCTGCTGTGGCCCTCGAACCAGGTTGTGTGCCGCTAGATCAGGCTACGATGAGCCATTATCTGGAGTATGAAATTGGTAAAAATCATGGCAGTTCCGATCAGATTTCGGATATTTATAATCTCGATGATGCAGGTGGACTCAGGGGGGACGATATCACATTGCTCGAAAATTTCCAGATTCGAGCGCAATTGGTAGCACCAGTTTTCGCCGAAGGTCAATTGCTAGGCTTGGTGGTTGGGCATATGTGCAAGGAGCATCGCAAATGGCCGCAATCAATTGTTGATAAATTTACGGCAGTTGCGAGTAAGATCGGTTTGGTGCTGGAGCGGAGTAGAGCGATCGAACAGCGTGCCACCAAGATTTATCATGATAATTTGCTGTCTGAGATTACTCAAAAGTTGCGGCAATCACTCGATCGAGATGAGATTATCGCTACGGCATTGACTAATATTCGGACAGCATTTGAGATCGATCGAGTAGTCTTTTTAGACTTTAACAATGATGAAAAAATGACTGTGATCGCTGAGTCGATCTCACCTGGAAACCTGTCAATTTTGGGTGATGTAATCGATCGATCGTTGTTCTTGACAATGGAAACGAGTAGCTTTAATCGAGTTAAAATCTTGACGATGGAGGATCATCAATTAGCTAAATCGGTTCAGTCTGGCTCCGATCGGATCGAGCTAAGTCAGGCTGGAATCGATGCTGCCAAGCGTGTTCAGGCACGAGCTAGTATTCTGATCCCCGTGATTGTTAATACCAAGCAGATCGGATTTATGATTGGAGATATGTGTCACGCGCCCCGAATTTGGACTACGGCGGTGACTGAATCGATCGCCCAAATTTCGACTCAAATTGGTCTAGTCTTGAGTCAAGCACAACTATTTGCCCAGCGGGAAGATGATGCTCACAGAGCACAGATTCTCTCCAATTTTAGTCTCCAACTGCGCCAATCTCTCAATCGTAAAGATATTCTGTCTACGGCGGTTGAACTAGTCCGTCATGCGTTGGATCTCGATCGAACAATCGTATTTGAGCTAGACCAAAATTTTCAGGGCACAATTACGGCTGAGTCGATCGCCGAAGGAAAACTAGCAATTATTGGTGAAAAAATTGATGATTGTTGTATTGAAAACGCTGGATATGAACAGGGTAAAATCACCGCATTTGCTGATGTTTATCAGGCTGGCTTAACTGATTGTCACCTTCAGATGCTCGAACGGATCCAAGTGCGGGCAAATCTGGTGGTGCCAATTACGATCGACGATCGGTTATTTGGACTATTAATTGGGCATCAGTGTCATGAACCTCGTGTCTGGCAAGCAGCGGAGATTGATTTGTTCAAGCAATTGGGCAGTCAACTTGCCCTCGCATTCAATCAAGCATCGTTAATTGAGGAACGCGAAGCAGTAGCTAAACGATCGCAATTGCTATCAGATATTGCGTTCAAACTCCGCCAGTCGATTATATCAACTAAAGGTTTTGCCACTGATGAAACTGAGCTACTTAATCTGGCTTTACCCGAAATGCTCAAGGTACTGGGACTCGATCGGGCGAGTATTTTGGTAGTTGATAACTATGGTGAAGGTGCGGGCAAAATTATTGCCGAGGCGATCGGCGAAGGTCAATTTTCAGCTTTAAATGCGGTGCTTCCGGCTGAGGATATGTTTGAAATTCTTGGTAATGGCTACGCCGAAGGTTCGTTTATTCAAATTGACGATTTGACAAAATCGGACTTTAGCCCGAACTTAATTTCCCATTTACAAGCAATTAATATTAAGGCAATTATTACCACGCCAATTACAGTTAATAATAAGTTTTTTGGCTTATTTAGCGGCACGATGTGTCAAAATACCCGCGAGTGGCAGCAATCAGAAATTGACTTGATGCTCCAACTAGCTGTCCAGCTCAATGGTGCCCTCAGTCAATCACAATTGGTTCAGCAATTAGAACTTGCCAATCTCCAACAGTCCCAATACGCTAGCAGCCAAGAAGCCGCCAGACAAGCACTCCAGAAGAATGCCTGGGAACTACTAATTCAAGTCGATCGCATTAGTCAAGGGGATCTGACGATTCGCGCCCATGTGACCGAAGATGAGATTGGGACGATCGCTGACTCGTACAATGCGACAATTGAGAGCCTCCGCCGACTAGTTGGCAATGTCCGAACTATCTCCCAGCAAGTAGTCAATACTACCAATCTCAATGAGATCTCCGTTGCCGAACTATCGATCGAAGCTTTGCAGCAATCTGATGATATCGGTTCCGCCCTCAAACGATTGCGGGATATGGCTGGCTCGATCGATCTGGTGGTAAATAATGCCCTAATTGCCGAATCCGCCGTGATGGAATCAGCCGAACTCGTCCAAGCGGGGGACGCAGCCATGAACTTAGCTGTTGAAGGGATTCTCACAATTCGGAACACGGTCGCAGAAACTGCTAAAAAAGTCAAGCGGCTGGGCGAATCTTCTCAAAAAATCTCCAAAGTTGTCAACCTGATTAGTAGCTTCGCCGCCCAAACCAACCTGCTCGCCCTGAATGCCAGTATCGAAGCAGCACGAGCAGGTGAAGAAGGACGGGGGTTTGCGGTAGTTGCCGAAGAAGTCCGCTCCCTCGCTCGCCAGTCTGCCACCGCCACCGGAGAAATCGAAACCCTAGTCGCCAGCATTCAGGCGCAAACTAGCGAAGTAGTCATGGCAATGGAAGCAGGCACCGAACAAGTAATCATCGGTACCAAACTCGTCGATGACACCCGCGCCAGCCTCGATCAGATTACCGCCATCGGAGCCAAAATCGGTCAACTAGTCGAAGCCATCGCCCAAGCCGCCCTCGTCCAATCCGAGAACTCCGTCCAAGTCACCCAAAGTATCGATCGAGTCTCCACCATCGCCACCAAAACCTCCTCCCGCGCCGATAACGTCCAAGCCTCCTTCCAAGACTTGCTCAAGCTGGCGCAGGAGCTACAGACGAATATTGGTCAATTCAAGATCTAGTGGTTTAGTGGTTTAGCGGTTTAGTGGTTTAGCAATTAGATGTTAACGTGCTCTGCGCGTTAACAAGTCCAAACTCAGATCGGCACTCTCAAAATCAGTACTTATTCACTAAACCACTATCCACTAAACCACTAAACCACTATTTCCATGTATATCGACCCTGAACTCCGCGATCGAGTCTATCAGCTCTTCAGCTCGGAAGTCCCCAAAATGTTGGAGACGATCGAGACGGAATTGGTGACGCTGGGAATCGATCGGGATGAGAAGAAGGTACATAGTTTATTGCGGGCGGCGCATTCGATTAAGGGTAGTGCCGCTAGTTTGGGCTTGACAGAAATTACCGATTTTGCCCATGAACTTGAAGATATTTTCCGCGTCCTCAATCATCCAGAATTGCCATTCGATCGAGAGCTAGAATTGCTATTGTTTGAAGGCTATGACTGTCTGAATAAACTAATTCTGTCCGAGATTAATCACGACATTTTACCTGCTCAATTCCAGGTCAAAACTCAAATAGTTCTCGCCGATTTGGATGATAAGATCGGTCATTTTGTGATTGCTGGACAGAAGTTCCCCAGTAGTCATTTGGACGATTTTGATGTGACGCGGCTGATTTTTAAGGTGGATGTGGCTCAAAGCTTGACTCGGCTGGCTGGAGTGCTGGCAGATCCAGGCTCTGCCCATATTTTGGTGGGTGAATTTCGCGCTCAGGCGGAAGTATTCACAGGAATTGCTTCCATCACTAATTTACCTAGATTTGGCGTACTTGCTCACACCACACTTGCCGCTCTAGAGCGTTATCCCGATCGAATTCGTGAAATTTGCAATCTAGCCCTGGCTGATTTTTATAGTGCATCAGAAGCTGTCCTGACTGGCGATAAAGCTGCCTGTGGGACAATCTCGCCAGAGTTTGCGGCATTAATATCTACACCATCTCAGTCTGAGCTAATGGCAATCCAGCTTGAAAATGAGGATTCATGGGATCTGGAAGACTCGTTTGGTTATCAGGCGGCGTTTGAGGTGGTACTGCCAGAGGTTGATTTTGTGATTGAGGAGCTTTTGGGTGGGAGCGAAAAGTGCAGTCTTGGGGTTTCCCCAAGTGGAGCACCTTTTCAAGACAGTGTGGGAGTGTGGGAGTGTGGGGGCGCGGGAGTGTGGGGGCGTGGGGGCACGGGAGATGGAGAGTTCTATTTTGATTTGGAGGAGATGTTCGATCTGCCTGATCTAGAGATTGACATCTCAGCCACTACTGATGTGTCTAGTCTCAGATTTGATTTAGAAGATATCTTCGATCTGCCTGATCTAGCAATCCCGATTGCAGCGATGGCTGATACTGCTAGCCTTAGATTCGATCTAGAAGATATCTTTGATTTGCCAAATTGGGAGATTCGGAACTGTGTCACTAGCGATGTATCTAGTCTCAAGTTTGATTTGGAAGATATCTTCGATCTGCCTGCTTGGCAGATTCACAGCTCCGCTGTTGCTAATGCAGGCAGTCTCAAGTTTGATTTAGCAGATATCTTCGATCTACCCACTACTTTAGATTCGACAGTCGATTTCCAGCTACGACAGCAAGCGATTCGCGCAATGGTGTTAGATATTACTGGTAATTTCGACAAGCTGGCACCGATTGATGTTGCTACATTTGTACCGCCAGCAAAAGCGATAAAACCGATTAGAGTCAAGAAAACGCGAAAGATCGCAGCTACCCCGACACCCCAATTATCAGTCAGAGTTACCCTCGACAGGTTAGAGCGGATGAATAATCTGATGGGAGAGCTGGCAATCGAACGGAATGGATTGGCTCTATCTAACGAACAATCGACGGAGATCCTCCAGCGACTGCGATCGAAATGTCTAAACTTCCAGACAATTGGCGACAAACTTCAACAGATTGCCGATACTTTGGCGATCTCGACTCAGTACTCACCAGCTCCGCGTAATTCGCCAGAACTAGCCCTGAGTCAAGATCTTGACCATCAATTCGATCTGCTCGAACTTGATCGTTATAGTGAGATTCATCAAATCGCCCAATCGACAATCGAGCAAATCGCCCAAATCGAAGAACAAATCGAAGATCTCGCCCTATTTACAACTCAATCTTCCAGCCAGATCGATCGGCAAAAACAGCAGATCGCCCATCTCCGCGACGATCTGATGTGGGCGCGGATGCTGCCCCTGGGCGAAATTCTCAATCGGTTTCCCCGCACTCTCCACGATCTATCGATCGAATTTAACAAGCCCGTCGATCTCAAAATCACTGGAGCTGGAGTCCTGGTAGATCGCGCTGTAATCGACAAACTCCTCGATCCCCTGGTTCACCTCCTCCGCAACGCTTTTGACCACGGCATCGACCTCCCAGCCGCCCGTCAAGCAATGGGCAAACCCGAACGCGGCTCGATCGAAATTACCGCCTATCATCAGGGCAGTCAAACCATCATCGAGATTGCCGATGATGGACGTGGCATCGATCTTTGCAAGATCAGATCCAAAGCAATCGCGCTGAAACTGCTCACAGCCCCAGATGCCGCCCTCGCTACCAAAGAACAACTGTTTGAGTTACTATTTACGCCTGGATTTTCGACTACCGATAAAATCACCAAGTTATCGGGACGGGGCATGGGTTTGGATATCGTCAAAGAACAAATCGAATCCACCAAAGGGACTGTCTCGATCGATTCTCAACTGGGGCGAGGTACCACCTTCACCCTCTGTATCCCATTGACACTAACGATCGCTCAATTAATGGTTTGTCAAGTTGGCAATGCTGTCTATGCTTTTCCAGCCGATAGTATCCAAAAAATTGTCGTGCCGACTCAATACCAATTATCCCACCAAAATGAGCAACAAGTCTTCCATTGGCAAAATCTGACCATCCCAGTTTACAAACTTGCAAATCTGCTCACCTACTCCATTCCTGTCCCCGAACGCACTATCTCTCACACCCTCAAAAGCAGTGCCGATAACCCGATTGATTGGCTCCCACCTTTGCTGCTGATCCGCAGAGGCAATCGGATGATCGCATTGGAGATCGATCGATTAATTACTGAACAAGAGCTAACGATTAAGCCATTTGGGAAAGCCATTACGCCGCCGAGTTATAGCTATGGCTGTACCATCCTTGGCGATGGGATCATTCTCCCTGTGCTCGATCCCCACACCCTGATTCAGGTGCTAGTCGAACGCCCAATCTGCCCATTGCCACCGATCTCAGCGACTCCGGTTAGTGCTAGCAAATCAATCCTCGTCGTCGATGATTCGATTACCACTCGCCAAAGCCTCTGTCTCACCCTCGAAAAATTTGGCTACCGCCCATTTCAAGCCAAAGATGGACAGGAAGCTCTCCAAATCCTCCGCCAAAAAGCTAGCGAGATCGAATTAGTCGTCTGCGATGTAGAAATGCCCAATATGAATGGGTTTGAATTTCTGAATATCTATCGTCAAGATAAAGCCCTCTCTCACATTCCCGTCGTCATGCTCACCTCTCGCAGCAATATCAAACATCGTCAATTTGCCACCCATCTGGGTGCAGTTGACTACTTTATCAAACCCTACGTCGAGCAAGACTTTATCAGTTCGATCGATAAAATCATCACTAGTAAATAGCTATCTATAAATCTCTCTTCCATGTTTACAAATACCGTCTCAAATAAATGGACTGAAACAGCTAAAAAAGTTGAAGCAACGATCGAACTAATCGTCTTTAATCTCGGCGAAGTTAGCTTTGGCATCCCTATGGATAAAGTAGATCGAGTCTTAAATGAAACTAACCTACTTCGAGATTTTAGTCTGATGGCAGGTCTGGAAATCCTCGATCTTCATCAGCGATTATTTGGTATTTCGATCGTCAATCCGACCGCAATGGTAGTGCTAAAAGGATGGCATCTAAGTGGTATTCCGATCGATACCACTCCAACGTTGATTTATGTACCACTCGATCAGATTCGGATCTTGCCCACTGAATTTCGCACCAATAGTCCACTAGGTATCGCCAGTCATATCGCGATGATTTCTACATCAACAGCAGAGTTAACCATCTTTATTCTAGAGAGCTAAATATAGACTTTTAGCATTACTGCAAGAAACCCGACTGTCTTGTCGTTTTTTATATTTCCTGACGGAGAATAAAAACGCCGCTTTTCTAAAAAGTCGGGTTTCTGACCCCCACTATTTAGCTATCAACTATCAATTATTCCCCAGTTACGGACAATCCCTCCACCCAAATCCGTGGACAGATCCCACCATTTGTAAACTCTTCCTTTTGCTCAACATGGACGATCGCATTTAACAATTCACGGAAGTCTCCAGCCACCGTAGCTGACTCCACGCTAGTCTTCACACCCTTGTTTACAACCCAACCATCAAAAGGTAAGGAAAACGAGCCTTGCAAGGATTGTACGCCCGCATGGAGGGCTTGGAGTTCATCAATTAAGATCACATTTTCAGCCGTATCGAGATTATATTTGTCATCTGCTTTCTCGCCCCCAGCCACATGATAAAAGTGCGGTGAAACAGTGATTTTCGATCCCATATTTGCATGTCCAGTAGGCTTGGTATTCATCCGTTTTGCGGTACCAGCACTGTGAATGAATGCAGCTAAATTCCCCTTGCTAATCAACTCAATCCGGCGAGTCGGGGTTCCTTCACCGTCGAAAGTTTCTAAGCCAATATTTTTCGGATGCAGTGCATCATCGGCAACTGACAATAGTGGTGATGCAATTTTTGTCCCCAAAGATTCGGGCGTAGACAAACTCTGATTGTCCAGAATACTTTGGGCGTTGAATAAATTGGAAAACGCACTAAGTAAGCTCAAGAACGCATCTGGTGAAAAGACGATCGTATACTTACCTGAAGCTACCTTCTCGTAATTGAGATGACTGATTGTTTTCTCTGCGGCTTCATCAATACACTTTTGGATATCTAACTTGGCAAAACTATGGCTAAGTTCTGCTGCTCCACCCATCCGAGGTTTTTTGCCTTCTTGCTCCGCTTTTGTATACAGATAGATCGAAGTAATCGCATGTGAATCACTCCGAACTGCCCCATCACTATTGAGATAAAACTGACTCATCGATCGTTGAGCTAATCCATTATAGGGTACGCTGCCGATCGCCTCATGCAGATCCAATAACTTGCGTTTCGCCGCAATTAAGCTCTCAATCAGTTCTGGGACTGTCGCAGCTTCACTCGCTTCTACCTGAACTTCAGCAATCGGCGCAGTCGCTTCAGGACTAAAATCTGGCGCATGTTCTTTGATGCCAAAAAAGCTAGCTTCATAAGCAGTTTTCAGTGCAAGTTCTAATCCAATATCATCAAGGTTGGTAGTGCTGGTAATCCCGACAGTATTTTCTTGATTCCACACCCGCACGGTAATTCCGGCACGATTGGAAGCCTTAACTTGCTGTTGTTCACCTTCATCGATTTGAACGCTGGTTTCATCCACCGTCGAACCAGATAAATCGAATTTTGTAATCCCTAATTTAGTCGCAATTTGACGAGCCGAGTCTGAAACAGTTTGAATATTTAATGACATGGGTAAATTAGTTGATAATTGATAATTCAATATGCTGTAGGGGCGGGTGTCTTGTCGTTTTTTTATTCTGGGGGAACCCCAGAATAAAAACGCCGCTTTATAAGATCGATTAAAACGTAGCTATAAATCTGATTTGAACCCGCCCAACCTCACTAGCAGGGAACGATTGCTAGTGGAATGGTAATTTGAATATCGATCGATAACTTTCTAGTGGGCGAGGGCGGGTTTGTTTTATCGTTATTTGTAATAGCAAATATTTCTAGCATGAACCCGCCCCTACAGATCCTTAACGTCCACCGACAGTAATCGAATCAACCTTAATATGTGGCTGTCCAACTGTGACATAGACACTGCCGCTAACCGAACCACAGAAACCCGCAGCCAACCCTAAATCTTCCGAACACATCGAAATCTTAGTCATGATTTCCTTCGCTTCACCAATTAACGTCGCCCCCTTGAGCGGCTTGGTAACTTTGCCATTTTCAATCAGATAAGCCTCATCTACCGAGAAGTTAAATTGCCCAGTAGCACCAACACTACCACCGCCCATTTTCTTACAGTAAATACCCTTTTCGATCGATCCAAACAGCTCCTCAACTTTGTGTTCACCAGGCGCAATATAGGTATTCCGCATCCGACTTGCCGCTGCATAGGCATAACCATTCCGTCGCCCACTACCAGTGCGAGGATGTCCAGTCCGGATCGATCCAGCTCGATCGGCGATAAAATTCTTGAGGATGCCTTTTTCGATCAACAATGTCCGTTGGGCAGGCATTCCTTCATCGTCCATATCGATCGTCCCAAAGGCATTGCCAGACAAGCCTTCATCCCAAGCTGTCAGACTTTCGTGGGCGATTTTATGTCCCTTCATCTCCGCAAATGGAGTGGTATTCTTCTCGATTTGGGTAGTTTCGAGCAAGTGTCCACAAGCCTCGTGGAAGATTACGCCACCAAACTTGTTCGCCATGATAATCGGATAAGTCCCCGATTCTACATAGTCAGCGTAGAGCATCTTACCTGCCGACTCTGCCACATCTTCCGCAGTTGCTGTATAGTCCCAGGTAGTCAGAAACTTGGGATTGCTGGTATCGCCAACTCGCTGCCCGATCGACGATCGATTGGCACCATCAGCGCATAATAGATTGTAGCCAACTGATTGAGTCAATCGAATATCCCGCGCAAATGTCCCGTCACTAGATGCAACAAGCACTTCTTGCCAATCGCGGAAATAAGCCGCTCGACGAGATTGAATGTGTGTCGCCGTCTGTTTCATCTTGCCATTTGCCGCCAGCAGCACATCCGCCATCTCTCGCATGGAGCTACACTCAACCAACCAGCTATCCTTGCCCTTCTTGGTGGCATAATCCCGCAACAGTTCCAGATTGATTTCCGGTACATAAGAATTTGGCGCGGGCAGATGCAACGCCATAATCCCCAACGCTTTCTCTAAAGCCGCTTTTAGCCCCGTGAAGGAAAGATCATTGGTGCTGACATAGCAATCAGCTTTGCCCTTAAATACTCGTACTCCCGCCCCTGTCGATAGCTTGGGCGCAATACTGGTAATTTGATCGTCTTCAGCCAAACAGCTAATATAATTCGATCGCTCTAAGAAAAACTCCACAAAATCTGCACCCGCAGCTCGCCCTAATCCCAGTAGCGTTGACAGCGGAGCTTCCCAAGTTTCATCAAACCGATGGGTAGTCGGTGCATAGCTGAGATTTGGTAGCTGCTTGGATAAGAGGAAAGTCTTCGGATCGATCGAAATAGTCATATCTATTACTCTCTGGGATGCTTAACTTATTGTAACAAACAGAACTAGATCTGGGATCGATCTCCACTCACAAACAACTAGTTAATACAGCAATCTTATTTGAGATTATCACAGCAAAGTCAACTTGTAGGGGCGGTGCCTCACTCGTACTGTTCGCGGTAGCGGAGTGTTTGCGTAAGCAATAGCGTCTGCCTTCGCAGAGCGGAGCCGAAGTATGCCCGCCCTCTAGGGATGACGATTCTCATTTAGGATTGCGATGTGGGGAAAACTGTAGATTACAATAAGAATATCCCCACTAGCTGAACACTAGCGAGGATAAGAGTTTGATTTTACTACTATCCATCATGGCACAAAGAACAGAAACAGACCTAACAGCACTAACAGAACTAATCAAAGGACTCGAAAAGAAAATCGATGATCTGGGAAAAAAAGTAGAATCGATCGATAGCAAAGTAACCGCACTAGACAAACAAGTAGGGATCGGATTGTCAGATATCAACGGTAAATTAGATGTTATTAATACCCGCTTGACCACCTCCGAAACTGCAATAATTAAACTCGATACTCGACTCTGGGCATTTGGTGGAATCGCTCTAAGCATTACTGGTGGATCATTACTAACCGTCTTTGCTCGGTACATATTCACAGAAACACCAAAATTCTAAACCACTCATGACTACGAGATCGCCTCATTAGAACAACCCAATTCTAGTATGCTGGTAACTAGTACCTATTGACTGAAGACGGCTATGGACTGGCAAGAGATTTCTGGGGGAGTGACGGCACCGAGAGGCTTTAAGGCGGCGGGGATTACAGCGGGATTGAAAGCGTCTGGATTGCCCGATTTAGCATTAATATTATCAGACGTGGATGCGATCGCGGCTGGAGTCTTTACCACTAGCCAAGTTCGAGCGGCTTGCGTGGAATATTGCCGCCAGCAACTCGATGCCAAATCCAGTGCCCGTGCGATCTTGTGCAATTCAGGACAGGCAAATGCGGCGACGGGTGAAGCTGGCTGGGATGATGCAATCGCATCTGCAAATGCCCTCGCACATACCCTAATTATCGACCCAGAAGCGATCTTACTCGCATCCACAGGGGTAATTGGTCAACGGATCAAAATGGATGCCCTCATCGCCGGAATTCCGGTATTGGTGGCAGCAGCTACTCGCGATGGGGGGGATGCTGCGGCTAGAGCAATTATGACGACTGACTTGGTGAGTAAAACGATCGCCTTAGAGACTACAATTGGCGATCGAGCTGTCCGCATTGGCGGCATGGCAAAGGGTTCAGGGATGATTCACCCCAATATGGCGACGATGCTGGCGTTTGTGACTTGTGATGCGGCGGTATCAACCACGCTGTGGCAACAAATGCTCAGTCGCGCTGCTGACAAGAGTTTCAACCAAGTAACCGTAGATGGCGATACCAGCACCAATGACACCCTAATTGCCCTAGCAAATGGCGAATCTCGCACGCCCGCGATCGTCCAGCCTGGAGCAGATGCTGATAAGCTAGAAGCGATGCTCACCGCTGTCTGTCAGCATTTAGCTAAAGCCATCGCCCGTGACGGTGAGGGTGCGACTTGTCTAATTGAGGTGCAAGTTTCAGGTACAGCAACAGATCGCGAAGCCCGTCAAATCGCCCGTGAGATCGCTGGATCTTCCCTGCTCAAAGCAGCAATTTTTGGCAACGATCCCAATTGGGGACGAATTGCAATGGCAGCGGGCAAGGCTGGTGTAACCTTCGATCAAAACAATTTGGCGGTGCGACTAGGCGATATTCAATTAATGACGAATGGACAGCCGTTAACATTCGATCGATCTGCTGCTAGTAATTATCTCAAAGCCGCCAGCCAAGGTGAATATCTCAAGACAGATACCGTACTAATTTCCGTAGGTGTTGGCAATGGCACTGGTGCTGGAATTGCTTGGGGCTGCGATCTTAGCTACGACTATGTGAAAATCAATGCTGAGTATACAACTTGAATTGGTGGATACTTCTGCGAAGGCAGACGCTACGCGAACGGCTCCGCTCTGCGAAGGCAGACGCTATTGCTTACGCAAACACTCTGCTACCGCGAACAGTACAAGTGGTGGGATTGGATATAATTAAGCCAGCTATTTATTAACTGCTAAAAATAAATGGAAAAAATTATTATTATTGGGGCTAGTGCGATCGTTGGCGTTGTGGCAGTTGCGGGTGGAGGATTATACTATTCTCCTTATCTCACGCTCAACAAGATGAGAAGTGCGACAGAGAATCAAAATGTTGATGCGTTAGCTCAAGAAATTAACTTTCCCGAACTGCGGGTAAGTATTAAAGAAAGTGTCAAAACTCAAGTATTCAAACAAATAGCTGCGGCTGAAACTGGAGCATCAGCGGGTAAGTCAACACCCAAAATGACTCCAGAACTGGTCGAAAAAATGGTCAGTCCAATGGTGGATGAACTAATTACACCAGAAGGATTGGATCGATTAATCAATAACAAAGTACCTGGAGCTAAAATCGATCTGGCTAATCTCGATCGAGATATTGCTAAATCAGATATTAAAATGGGCTATGAATCGATCGATAAATTTGTTGTCCGAATTACCGATAAAGTTGATCGATCTAAAGATGTCAGTCTGATTCTAAAACGTGATGGACTAGCTTGGAAGTTATCGGGGATTGATATTTCTAAGTTGGTTGATAGTTAGTGGATAGTGAATAGTGAATCGAGTAAAATTGAACTCAAAGCCTAATCTTCTAGCTTAAGGCGAAGATGGACGAGATCTTCGAGAACTTGGCGAATATATTGTTCGAGTTGTTGTTTGCGATCGGTCAAATCTTTTAGCTGTTGATAGCGGGCAATCGATCTACTGACAATTAAGATTTCAGTCATCGGACAAGGGCGTGTCCATAGTTTACCATCCTCATCCAGTCCACACAATCGATAACTAGTCTGAGGATCGACCTCAGTTAAATCGTTGGCGGTAGCGGAGCGTTTGTCCAAGCAATAGCCTTCCAGAATGGAAATTGCATCAACAGTAAGATAAGGAGTAGGAATTGCTTCACCTGTCGAGCCACGTTTGAACGTGCGAGACTCCAGCCAAGCAGCTAAAACTGTTCCACTAACCGTAATATTAAAACTTTTGCGTTCGATCTCTTGGAGTTCTTGCTGCCACTCCATCACCATTTTGTACATTTCTTGGAGCATGTGTGCTGCCAAAATCGGGTTGGCATCCTGACGGAGATGACCGAATTTCGGTACCTCAATTGTGGCTGGTTTGGCATTAGAATCTGAATTCCGATCTAGGAATAGGGACATATCACATCAGTTGATAAACTAAATAGGGGATAGGGAATAAAAGTAATTACACTCCTTACTTCTTAC
>JANNDL010000237.1:0-3875 GCA_031387665.1 Chamaesiphon sp. OTE_75_metabat_95
TGTCTCGTTTACTCACTGTTGTATCTTCACTTAATCTGCAAGAGCGTAATATTCTTGACTTTCTCGTTGAATCTGTCTCGGCTGCTCGTTCTGGTGAAATTCCACCTTCTCTTCTGCCTTAGCCCCGTGAACTTCTACCTATTTTCTTTGATTGCAAAGGCTAATACTTCTTCATCAGGGATTCCTTGATTTGCATTGCCAGCTTCTAGGGCGGTTAAGATATCATATCCTTTTGCTCTGAGCTTTTTGATAACTGGAAGCTCAAAGTTTTCATCAGCATACAGTCCAATCATCTAGACGGCCTCATTAGCTGCAATCGCTTGTTCGATTTCAGTGGGAAAAGTTTCGGCATAAAACCAAGCATTATCTAGATCTGTTTGGGTTAAGTCTGGATATGCTTCCAAGATCTCCAGATCGCTAGCTCCCATTTGCTGAGATTGAAATAAGCTCCAAACAGGAATTCGAGTATTTCTGATTCGAGCAGCACCGCCTACAACTTTTGGCGTTTTATTAATACCGTCTAATAATTGAATAATTTCGGTTTTTTCTGCTGGCGATAAAGTCAGCAACTCTTTGCGAAGTTCTTTAGTGATCATTTTCATTAATTAGTTATGCTGACGAGATTTATAGACTTGACTGGCGGAATCGATCGCAGTTTCTAAGTCTGTAATTTTTGACTGGAGCAAGTGCGAACTTACCGTAGCAACTTCAGTATTAGTTTGGAGCTTTTTAGCAATAATTCTGATTAGCTTGACTTCTTCATCCGATAATCTTTCAGTCAGGGTGACAACTTCACGACTGAGGAGACGCATCAGATGTTTGGCTTCCTCGATATTTTCACAGGAGCTGACGAGAGATTCTTTGACACTCTGGATTTGAGTATCGGCAGATGTAATCGTGTCCTTGACGATTCCCGCTCGCTTGAGGGAAGATTTCATCGCCATCCCTTGTTCTTGAAAGTACGCCTTAGCTAGAGCTAAACCAGTTTGAACCCCTAGCTGTCTGAGCCACTCAATCTCTAGATCCTGCCAATTGCGATCGCTAAAACACTGATGAACTACAAGTAATCCCAATAACTGATCTTGATAATTGAGGATGGGGACTGCGATACTAGCTTTGACTGCAATTTTTACTAAACGATCGACTGCTTCAGGATCGATTCCCGCTTGATGAATATCATCAATCGCCTGGAATTCGCCAGCTTGAAACTTCTCGATCGATTCAGGTGCCAAGCAGGGATCGATGATAATCTGACCTTGGAGAGGTGATAGGGACGATCGAGTTGATTCGGCGATGACTGTGCCGGGATGTTGGTGTGTGACGATATAGACGATTGCTCGATCGCATTCTAGGATTGCTTGGGCTTGAGCAGCCGCAATTTGTAAGACTTCGTTTTGAGTATTGCCGTGATAAATTTTTTGGGTAGCAACTACCAATGAATCATGATAGGATTGCTGCCGATCGAGTGTTGATTGAATTTTCTGACATTGTGACCACCTTTGAGCATTATCCAACGCCCAGCCAATTTGTCCAGCCATCTGAGCCGCGAGGGTAATCTCCTCTGGCTGCCAAGTTCGGGGTGCGGAGCATTGATGCAAAATTAACAGCCCGTATAGTTCATCATTTGGCAATCGCAGCGGTACCACCAGATTGGCTTTCACGGCAATCTTTTCCAGTGTTTCCACATGGCAGGGTGTAATTCTCGCCTCGTAGATATTATCGATCGCACTAATTCTACCTTGATGATAACTATCCAGATGTCGCGCCTTAAAACAAGGATCGTCAATCGTTGTCTCGATCGTTTTGGGGAAGCCAATTGTGACGGCTTCGGCGACTACCTTGCAAAAACTATCTGGCTGGAGACTATATACTACTACTCGATCGCAACTCAAAGCTTTCTGCACACTCTCCACACTTGCCGTGAGAATATCTTCTACCTGTGAGCAATTATGGATTTTAGAAATTAGATCTGTGAACATAATTACAGCACAATTTTAGGAAAAGTTCGGAGTTGGAAGAATTTGAGTCGTGGCTGAACTTGCGCCGCCAAGGAATGGATTGGCGATGGAGAGATCGATCGCAGAGCAGATCCTCACTTACACATTCTATTGTCGATTACACTGATGTGTCTCTGATTAATATGACTTATTCTCATTAGGCTATTCAGTACGATCGCGTAGACACGTCTATTATTTCAAGTAAATTAGCCGGATCGATCTGGCGCAATCTCTTCGCGCAGGGTAGTTGTGAAATTTTTATCAGCGCGAACGTACTCCAGCCACAGTGCAGATCCGCCTGTCTGCCCAGTTAAATGGCTTTTGGAAATCAACCACGGACGAACAATATTGGGCAATCCTTGTTCGATTAATAGTAATTTAATTTCACCCCGCAACTGGCGCGGTACACCGAAGACACTAATTTTCCAGTGGGGATCAAAGACACCGCGTTCGAGTGCAGATCCAGAGTCACTAAATCGGCGAGCTTGCTTTTCGTAGCGGGCATTCAGGACATAAATTTGCGGCTTGCCATCGTCGTGAGGGCGACCTCCATAGAAATCACAAGTGATGCGTTCACGAAGTGTGGGCTTTGCCCAATCGTGCTGTGGTACGCCTTCCAGTGCATGAGATAAGCCTTCGGCACCAATTGGGTAGCTAACTTCTTTGCTATGCTTGGAGCGGCTGCTAGTGGGAAAGATATGTAGATCGGCTTCTGCCATGTTGCTGGGGGACGGGAGGACGAGGGGACTTGGGGACGGGGGGACTTTGGGGGCTGAATCCCCATCCTGACAACCTAATTCTCTGCTTGGTGCATTTTTACCGACGGGGAACCCGTGCGGTAAATGCATCCGCAATTCTCTGCTTGGTGCGCTAAACCGTCGGGAAACCCGACGAACGCGCATCCGCAATTCTCAATTCTCAATTAATTTAATGAGCAACTTCGGCAAGCTTCTGACCATCATTAGGAGATTGGGTGCCGAGCTGCTTGTCCCAAAATGTAAAATATAGCCCGTAATGTAGTGCGTAATGACGATGATGAACGGCATGGTGGGCTGGTCCAGTAAACCAGCGACTACACCAGTGGTGTGGGAAATTGATCGGTAATCTGTCGATGCCTAAATGATTGACTACTGCCCAGACTGTCATCGTGATCAAGATGGCAATAACGGTAATTAAGTGCAGCGGAATTACGAAGATAATTGCCACTAAAAATAGGGATTGAACGATCGCTTCTGGCGGATCGAAGGCAAATGATGTCCAGGGAGTTGGCTGATTTGAGCGATGGTGCCCTTGATGCCACCAGCGAAATAGCAAGGGGTGATGGAATAATCGATGCAAAAAGTAAAAGTAGGTATCTTGCAAAACGATCGCTAAAACATAGCTAACGACCAAATACCACAGCGGGTATCGATCGACATCCGCATACAAGCGGGTAATGCCTAATTCATAGGCACAAACGATTGTAGCTGCTGCTAAGGCAAAGATCACCGATGACAAAACCGAGAGTTTAATATCCCGCCTAATTGATTTCCACGGTGGCGGTAATCTCCGTCGATTCTCCAAAGGAGAGGCTATTGCATTTGGCGTTAGCCTGCCGGAGGCACAGGCAAACGCTCCGCTACCGCCAACAATTTCACCCTCTCTAACTGGCTGTGTGGACTGATTGAATCCTCCATACAAAAACAGATGTGTTCCTCCAGCTAAGATAAAATATCTGGCCAGAATAATTCCAAAGAAAGCAAATCCATAAAATGTAAATGAGTGATTGTTCAATTCAGTTTCCTCTAGCGAGTCGGTGGATAAAATTTTCTAGAACTAAAGTCGCCGCTGATGATGCAAAGTCCGCATGGATGAATATTTCAATCCGCATTGGCGGAC
>JANNDL010000045.1:0-2136 GCA_031387665.1 Chamaesiphon sp. OTE_75_metabat_95
ACAGTGCAACGAGGTCACGATCTGTGCGAATCCATCGAACAGGCGATCTCTCTAGCTTTACCAGGTACAGATGTCACAACTCACCTAGAACCTGCGGAAGATCCAGTTTCTTGGGATGATGTGAATTTAAGTTGAATAATCAGATCGATCTCTGATGTGAGCGACAACAATTCTGTTGACAGCTTTTCAAGGCTTCTTCTTCATTCTTATCGAGCCTACTTCTTAAGCTACTTTGGCGACTGGGGAGAGTTTTGTTTTAAAGTAATTGAAATTGCTGACTAGTCAATCCAAATAGCAATCCAAACGGAATTTGCAACAGTAGAAAAACAGTCATGAGTGAAACACCTTGGATGGTAGAAACGATTCTCCAGGGGAGAGGCTGTGCCTAACGGCAGGCTTACGCCAACGCCAACGCTTGACCTGCAAAATAACTCTGAAAGCTTTGTTTCAGTGAGTCCTGAATTCGCTCATTCCAGGGTGCAGGAAGCCAACTCCATAATCCGTTCCACAATGATTCACCACTAAACACTAGTAAGATGGTTAAAACTAGAATTAAGAGCAAATTCAAGGCACTATTAATCGTATCCAACGCCAAGAAGATCGCTTTGCGGGATGCTAGTTGTAAGGTTTGAGTGACTCGATTCTCCAAGGGAGAGGCTCCGCCAACGGTCAATCCTGCTGTTACATTAGTAAGATCGATTCGTCACAGACGACGCTACGCGAACGGAATATCTTGGAAGATCGAGAGGGTACTGAGATGAGCAGCTTGTTCCTGTGCTGCTGTCAGCCAAGCTGGTAAACGGTTGACAAATTCTTCCAACTGTCGAAATACGATCGGTAATAGTCCAAAACCGATCGCACCTACCAAGACAATTGCGATAACTAAAACTAACCCAATTGCTAAAGCTCGTGGTAGTCCGCGTTTTTCTAAGAAGACGATTGGATAGTCTAGTAAAAATGTCACCAAACAAGCGGCAATAACAATACTAGAAATTGGTTGTAAGGAATGATAAAGTAACAAAATTAGCCACCCATTTAGAAAAACTAATGGAAAGGTTAAGCTAAATTTGAGCCATTGGGGTAGTTTTTGGTAGGAGAGCATTAGTGATTAGTTAAATTGCGTTCTTTGACTTCAATTACGCCCCGAAACATTCTCATTCCACAGGTAAAAGCATATTCACCCGTCTTTGTTGGCGTAAATTCAACAGTTGTTGTTTGCCCGACAGGTAAACGGGTGCTAATCCCAAAATCGGGAATCAATACTTCATTCAAACAAGAATTGCTATCTAGTCGATGAAACGATAACTGCACAGGTTCTCCCACAACGACGACAATTCGATCCGGACGATAGCCACCATCAACTGTAATTAATACCTCCTGCACACCGTTAGTTTGAGTAGCTTGTTGTTGCTTTTGCATTGTGGCACGACTGAGCCGAATTGCCGTCACAATCCCCTGCAAGTCCCCTGAAATCAGCGTGATATCACTTGCAGCGTTGGCGTAGCCTACCGGAGGTAATCGCTACATCCGTACCCGTGCCGATCGCCATCCCGACATCAGCCTGAGCAAGTGCAGGCGCATCATTAATCCCATCGCCAACCATTGCCACAACTTTGTGAGATCGCGTTTGCAGATCGCCAATAGTCTGGGCTTTGCGATCGGGGCGAACTTCGGCTAGAACATTTTTAATTCCGACTCGCTTGGCGATCGCTTTTGCAGTCCGCTGATTATCGCCTGTCAGCATCACTACTTCGATTCCCATTTTTTGTAATGTTTGAATCGCTTGGGCGGAGGTTGGTTTGACAGTATCGGCAACGGCAATTGCCGCTTGTAAATGTCCCTCAATGGCAACAAAAACCACGGTTTTACCAGCATCTTCCCAGCCTTCTTTCTGCGGCTTAAATGCGGCTGAATTTATGCCTATTTCATCGAACCAACGTTGAGTGCCGATCGAGATTTGTCGATCTTCTACAGTACCCTTGACACCACTACCCGCGTTGGCGGAGCCTCTTCTAAGGAACTTAGCTGAAACTGGCTCGAAGCAAGGATCTGTAAATTGGGTTGAAGAATGAAATCTAGCGTACCCAAACAGAGTTTCTTTCATCGATTAGACGACGTTTTCGTCGGTTTAGTTGC
>JANNDL010000051.1:0-25678 GCA_031387665.1 Chamaesiphon sp. OTE_75_metabat_95
GAATAATCCAAATTGGGCAACAGGTGAAGAGTGGGTGAGAGCTGCGGCTAATCTGGAAGCAGAGACGGGGGTAGACATTCTGATTGGTGCAGATTTAGGAAATAATTTAGATTTTTCTGATAAGATTATCCCCAATCAAATCGATGTCGATTCTCCAGAGGAGAGGCTATGCCAACGATTGACAGTGGTTATTCAAGAAGGTTTAAGAGATTTGTTATCTCAAGAGGAATTAACAACACTAGTGGCTGAAACTAATTCTTATATTAGAGAGCGAGTTTATCATTTGAAATCCAATCATTATAAAGTCTAATGTCATTTCTGACGATAGGGGTGACGCAAGCACGGGGAGCTTATACTCAGGTCTTGGGCATCAATCTCAAAACTTCGGCTTAGTCAAGATAATTTATAAGGATTGAGCAAATTTTTCAAAACACCATCTAAAGAGTTGCTTTAGAATTTTCCTATGACCATCAAATATTTAGATGCAGCCCGCCAAGGTAAAAACCAATGGTGGCGATACATATTGATACTTACAGTAGTGCCTGCTATTCCAGCATGTTGTATTTCGATCGTTCTAATAATCTGCTTACAATTATTTGGGAATATTAATTATTCCGATCTTCAAAATAAAGTATTGGTTGCCAAAAGTATAAGGACGATGCCTCCTTGGGCACTTTATCTGCTTTTGACATCTTTGTACTCATCTATGTGCGCCTTTTTTTTATTGGGTGTGCAAAAAATTCATAAACGCGACTTTCTTTCTGTAATATGTCCAAACCAGAGATTTAATATCGGGCGTTATGTTAGTTCATCGATTGTATGGCTGTTAATATCTTTATTGTTTAGAATCTTTGAACTCAAGCTTAATCCTCAGGCTTTTCAAGATTTTAGATTAGTGTTTAATCCGATCGATTGGTTAATACATTTGATTCCTGCGGTTATTACTGCTTTTACCTTTGCCTCATTCACAGAGATTATTAGAGGGTATGTACTTCAAGGTTTGGGATTGCTCCTTCGTCACAAATATTTGGCAATATTGATGAGCGGCTTGTTATCATCATTTGTGTTGCTACGTATAAATCAATCCCAATGTTCTCAGTATCAATGTATGGTTTTCAATTTTATACTTGGCATTGGGCTAGCAATATCTATTGTTCGAGATAATAGTTTAGAGTTAGTGTTGGGTATCCAAACTGCGGTAAGTTTAGTGCCAAGATTTTTAACCTATCAATCTTCTGAAAACCCATCATCATCATCATTACCAGATATGTTCTCTGTTAATCTAAATTCACAGCTTGCTTCATCAACAGAAAGTATTGAAATAGTAATATTATTAATCAAGCTTGCAATATTTTATGCTCTTTTCTTGCGAAAACCTCAAACTACTAATCATGGGTAGTTCTCCAAGCTGTAATGTTCTAAATTATTGAAAATGGTTTGACATAAATAATTTCAATAATCATCTGATCGAATAAACTAGCTCATCAATTTACCTACGCGGCTAAATTCTGGTTGCTTTTTAACGATCGTTTAAATTCTTGCTCATAATCGGGATGAACCCATGATAGATCTCGATCCTGCAACTGTAACCTGTCGATCTTATCTATCAAATGTTGAGAACAATACCCAACGCTTTGCTAACTTCCTCCATCGTTTCATCAGATAAAGTTCCAATTTGCTTAATTAACCGTTGCTGAGAAACCGAACGTACTTGAAAAGTATCTATAGCCGATCTCTTGCTCAAACCATTATTACTATTGGGTTCAACTTTCACCATCCATACCACTGAGTCAAAAACATCATTCCAGCCTGTAATCGGTGCGATAACTTTCAGTCGTAAAGTTCCCATCTCATTGCTACTAACAATTACAGCCGGACGAGTTTTACCAATCTCATCACCAACAGTAGGATCGGCACTATATAGCCAAATTTGACTCCTAAGCATAGTTTTCATACTCATAGAAATCATCGGGAGATCGATCGCTAAATTCCGCGAGGTTACTACCCTCTGCATAGAAATCTCGCATTACTTCAGCCGCACTAGCTAAACTCAATTGTTTTGCAGGTTGGATTTCACTATCTTTGGTGATATCTGCGCGCATTAATCTCAACGTAAATTCTACGATCTCTAAACGTTCGATCGTGGGCATGAGTCGAATTGCTTCTAAAATCTGGGAGTGCGTCATTGCTTTGATGCGTATGCAGAATTTCTCTCACCATCATTGTATCAAGATTCGATTACCAGAGATACTGAAATCGATTCCGCAAAGCGGACGCTCCGCGAACGAATGAACTAACTCACGAGTATTGCCTATGCGACTAAATTCTGGTTACTTTTTAGCGATCGTTTAAATTCTTGCTCATAATCGGGATGAACCCATGATAAATCTTGATGCTTCCGTTCCAATTCTCGTCGCCCACCCCAAAGGTAAACCCGTTCAACGCATCTCCTCTATCACCAACGCGATCAGGTCTCTTGCTCATGATGTCGATCGTTTATTTTCCTTTCTTCAATAGATCAGCCCTGCCTTGAGAAGGGGGTTTGGGGGGAAAGAACATAGAGATTCACCTAACTCTTAACTAATCCACTATCCACCAATTAAGCTGTCACGCCTCGATCGTTGTGTCTCAGATCGTACATTGACGGTGATCGCGATCGCCACGCTAGGATCCTGAAATATAGGATGATTCAAGACGTGCCAGACATGATCTGATTTTAATTCAGTAAATACATGTATTTACTATGTTTAAAATTATACATACAATCTGAGCAAGATCATTCATTGGTATTAGTCGATGGGCGGCTGCCGTGAATACCTATGTAACCGATTAAATTAGGATTTATTAACAACATGACAACTATTACAGGCACCAACGGTGCAAACGTCCTCTATGGCACCAGTGGCAATGATGAATTGCTCGGATTGGGCGGTAACGATCGTCTCGTCGCCAGCGGTGGTAATGATATCCTCAATGGCGGTGATGGCACTGATATTGCTGACTACCGCAGTTTAAATGAAGACATCACTTTAAACCCCCGTGGGATTCTCAATAAAAGTGGTGGTGGACAAGATAAACTGGTCGAAATCGAAAGCATCTGGGGCAATACTAATCGAGTCAATACGATCGATGCCAGTAGTGCAAATGGCACTGGAGCGGGCATCGATGTCGATCTCTCTACAGATATGTTGCGGGTATTTATTCCTAGCCTGGGCTATCGGGACGTGACGATCAAAAACTTTAGCAATATCGTCGGTACAGATCGGAGTAGTCGCTTTGTCGGTAACTATCGCAACAACAATATCACTGGCGGCAGCAGCAACGACCATATCGTTGGCTCCAGAGGTTATGACACCCTCAATGGTGGCGGTGGATTTAATACACTTGACTACAGCGGTCTGGGTCGTGCCGTCAAAATCTTGCCCCGTGGCAAGATCGACAAAAGTGGCTTTGGAATTGATACCACTATTAATTTCAGCAAAATTATCGGCGCGACGAATCAGACAAATACGATCGATGCCAGCTCTGATACCGCCAGTTCTGCCAACCTGAACGTAAATCTCGCCAATAATTCCCTGGGCATCGAGAATATTCCAGTTGGCAATGGTGTCGTCAGCCAGCAGTTTGAAGTCGTTAACTTTGTCAATGTCACTGGTAGCAAAAACAATGACTCGATCGTTGGTGGTAATGTCGCCAGTAAACTAGTCGGTGGTGGTGGTAACGATACTGTCAAAGGTGGCACTCAAAACGATAGCATCACTGGCACAAATCGGACTGCTAGAGGTGTGGGCGAAGTCGATTACCTCTCCGGTGGTGGCGGTTCCAACAAGTTTATCCTCGGTGACAGCAGAGGTGCTTATTACCTGGGTAATGGCGCAAATGATTTCGCGATGATCAATGACTTTAATCTCTTTACCGACTCCCTCGATCTCGGTCGGTTACGGGATTATAGCTTTAATGTCGAAGCGTCTGGGATTATCGATCTCTTCTCCGGTAGCGATGTCAATACCCGCGATCTGATTGCCAAAATCCAACTCGCTAATAGTGTTCCTTCCTACAGCCGGACAACCAAGTCCGCAATGGGTGGCTCTCAAATGTTGGCAATGGGTGCAGCTCCAATGATGTCAAAAGTATCTGGACTAGAACTCGACACTAATGGTATCGCCCCCCAGTTTAATATTCTATCCGGTGCTAGTTCGATCGCCGAATCTGTAGTCTAAATTGTTAGTTTTCATTCAGCACAACTAGTCTAGCTGTAAAAGTCAAATTTTATACCGCGTGTCATGGATTTAACTGAAAGTATCATCCATGACACGCTTTTAAGGCTTCGCCAACGATTGCTGGTTCTAGTCCAAGTATTGATGCGATTATTGGTAAAATTGATATCATATCGGGATCTAATGCCTCATAATATTGACCACTTCAATCTATGTATCAATGGTACTTTACACTAACAGGTAATTCTCAATTACCACCCCTGCTACTTTTACATGGCTGGATGGGTAATTGTGGAGATTATGCTGAGATAATTGAGTCATTGCGATCGCAATATTATTGTATTGCGATCGATCTACCTGGGCATGGCAATACTGAAATAATCGGTAGCGATGGTGATTATGGGTTTATTAATACGGCGACTGGAATTGTTCAGCTTTTAGATCGGTTGGAAATCGATCATTGTTCGATCACAGGTTATTCTTTTGGTGGTAGATTAGCATTATATCTAGCTCTAGAATTTCCAGATAGATTTGATAATGTGATGCTAGAATCGACATCACCAGGTTTAGCGACTGAGATCGATAGACAGGCAAGAGTCATTCAAGATTGGCAAATTGTCGATCGATTAGAAACTGATAACTTTGCTAATTTTGTCAGGTATTGGTATCGACAGCCGATATTTAGTGGTATCAATCTTCATCCAGGCTTTGATGAGCTGATTCAACGCAGGATCGAAACCAATCAGCCAGATAATTTGATTAAATCTTTGGTATATGCAGGATTGGGAATGCAACCATATTTAGGTGACAGGTTGAAACTCCATCACAAGTCAATATCATTAATTGTAGGCGCACTCGATCGGAAGTTTGTCGATATTAATCAGATCATAAATCGAGAGTGTCCGACTACTATGCTCACAATTGTACCGGATTGCAGTCATAATATTCACTTTCAAAGACCACAAGCTTGGATCGATTGTTGGGATCAGAAACCCGACTTTTTGGAAAAGTCGGGTTTCTCGCAGTAACGATACCCCGTCTATTAATCTATCGGAGCTTTCTTGATCGTATCAGGCGGTACACCAGTTAATTGACTCCAAATATAATCACGCTGATTGATAAATAAAATACTCACAATTGTCAGTGATACTCCACACCATTGGAGTAAATCGAGGGTTTCGCCTAGAAATAAACTGCCAAATAACAGTGCGAATACTGGCGTTAAAAAAGTTAGAGAGCTGAGACTTGTCAGATTTCCCCGTGCGGCAAAGTAGAAGAATAAGCCATAAGCGATCGCGCTGCCGAACACCGTAGAATAAGCGATTGCAATCCAATCAAATCCAGTAATTGCTGTCCACTGATTTGATTCCAAATAGAATGAACCAATTGCCAATGGAATGCCCCCGATAATCATGTGCCAGCCCGTCGCGACGACTGGATCCACATGTTTGGTGATAAATGGAATTAAGATCGTGCCTACAGCCATTGAGAGGGCTGCTAGGAGCATCAACCATTCACCTCGAATCTCTTGCAGAGAGGCTCCGCCAACGAATATACCAGCAACATTTACCTGATTTGCCGAGGTACCAGCAACAAGTTGACTCAACCACTCCACAGGTAAGCCAATACAGCTAATTCCCAGTACGCCTAGAATCAAACCACAAACCCCGATTGCCCCAATCTGCTCCTTGAATAACCACGCTGACAACACCGCCACTGCCAGTGGTTGAGAATCAATCATCACCGAACCCAGCCCTGCGGTAGTTCTGACCAACCCCGCCGCCAAAAATCCTTGGAACAAAGTCCCGTCAACAAGCGCGAACAGCAGTATCCACGCCCATGCCTGCAAAGTCTGGGGCTGCTGTCGCTTGGAGATCGCCGTAGCAATCAGCACCAATATTCCCGCCGGAACTAATCGAACTCCAGCCATAAATAAAGGCGTAGTATGCGGCATCACTCCCTTCATCGCTACCATCGCTGTCCCCCATAGGAAAAAGGGCACGACCAATAAAATCGGTGTTAAGCTAAATGAGAATGAAGACTGTTTTGAAGGCATGAATACTTACATGAATGCTTGATGTTCGGCTCTTAACAGATTGTATATTTTCTTTACAAACTCTGCTAGGTAAATTAGTTGAGAGTTGAAAGTTGATAGCTAAATTTTTGAGAAGGAGCAACGAATGTGATGTTGCTAGCCTCCCACCCTCCCCACCCTCCCCACACTTCCCACACCCCCACATTCCGACATGATCTGGCCATTTAATCAGAAAGCTACGAAACAAATCGCACGGATTGAGATCGCAGGTGCAATTGGCAGTGCGACGCGAAAGTCGGTACTCAAGGCACTGGAATTGGTGGCAGAGCGCAAGTATCCGGCGTTGCTGCTGCGGATTGATAGCCCTGGCGGTACTGTTGGGGATTCTTACGAAATCTATCAGGCACTGCAACGGCTGCAACCGAAGGTCAAGATTGTTGCTAGCTACGGGAACATTTCGGCTTCAGGGGGTGTGTACATCGGTATGGGTGCGCCCTACATCATGGCAAATCCTGGCACCCTCACGGGCAGTATTGGAGTGATTCTGCGCGGTAATAATCTAGAGAAATTGCTGGAGCGGGTTGGGGTATCATTTCAGGTAATTAAATCTGGGCCATACAAGGATATTTTGTCATTCGATCGAGAATTAACGCCACCAGAGGAGCAAATTCTCCAGAGCTTGATTGATAATACCTATGAGCAATTTGTCAGTACAGTTGCTGAATCTCGCCACCTCTCAATCGAAGCAGTTAAAACATTTGCTGATGGGCGGATATTTACGGGCGAACAGGCGGTAGAATTTGGGGTGGTCGATCGACTGGGTTCGGAAGAGGATGCTAGACTGTGGCTGGCAGAACTAGCTGGATTGGATCCGGTGAAAACTAAGCTACACACGATCGAAGAACGCAAGCCACTAGTAACAAGATTGTTACAAAGCCAAGTTTCTGGCTTCACAACAGTAGTATCGGCGGCAGATTGGGTACAATTTGAATTAAGTACTAGCGGACAGCCCTTGTGGTTATATCGTCCCTAGTGACGATCGATCATCTTAAAATCTGGAGGGTAACGGCGTGGACTGGCGCGTAAAGGCAATTCGAGGGGCAACGACAGCAAGTGAAAATACGGAGGAGGCGATCTCTATTGCCCTCACCGAACTCTTGCAGGAGTTAAAATATCGTAATCGGATCGATCCCGATCGAATTGTCAGTGTAATTTTCACAGCCACCCAAGATCTAGACGCTGTATTTCCAGCCAAAATCGCCCGCGCTGTCTGTCCTGACTGGCAAGATGTAGCGTTGATGGACGTGCAACAAATGCACGTTGAGGGCAGTTTACCGCGCTGTATTCGGTTTCTGATTCATGTCAATCTGCCTGTGGATACCAAGGTTTTCCACCCTTATCTACGCGGGGCGAGCAATTTGCGTCCAGATCGGAGTCTGGTTAGCTAATAAAGTGTGTGACAAGCAACCTATTCCCTTTTTCTCGTCAAATTAGATAAGATTTAACTTTTGCAAGCAAATCACTAAACTTAAATGGCTTGGGTAAATAATCATTAGCCCCCAACTGCAACACCCGTTGTCGGTCGCGTTCATCGGTCATCGCTGTCACCACAATAATCGGCAAATCGGGACGCTGGGCGCGCGTCTCCTGCAACACCGCCCAACCATCCTTAATCGGTAAACCCAAATCTAACAGCAGCAAATCTACTGGCTGCTGATTAATCGCTTGTAGTGCCTGGACACCATCCGCAGCTATGATCGTCTCAAAACCATTTCGCTTCAACCCCTTCTCCACAAAAGCAGCTAGACGATCTTCATCTTCAGCAATCAGAATTAATACGTTGCTCATTGGATCTCAACACGAGGCATAACTCGGACAAACTAGGAATAGCATCTGTACTCTCCCCTAAAACGAGGAAATGCAATCATGTCCATCTATTTTGATCGATTGAATACAGACTTGCTTTCAATCTACTCTGATTTCAGAGATTTAATTTAACTTCATTGATGAGAATTTTCTCATGTTAGATCGATGCTCTCGGTAAGAGAGATTATTGCACTTGACGTTAGCCTGCGGTCGGCATCGCAACTGCGACCCTACCGCCAAGGAATTGGACTAATAGTCTTGGGGTAATTGAGGATTAAAATGGAAGTATAGCCGTCGCCAAGGCGGTTAGGAAATCGATTGTAGGGGCGGGTTTATGCTAGAAATTTCGGCTGTACACTCATAACCTCAGAACAAAACCCGCCCGCAACCGCCAAGGCAATAAATAATCTATTGTAATATGTCCTAACGACCTTGGCGGTTGCTATATCTCCGTTAGCGATAACTAACGGAGATACCATGCGGTTCGACACCGTTAAATCAAAAATACTCACCTAATATCATGACACAATCACGAGAACCGAACGACCGCGACATCTTCACCCGCATTGCTGCCCTAGAATATCAAGTCACTGAAATCCAAAACACTCAAGCTCAGTTAAGAGCGACAATTGCACCCGGCGGTTATGTTACTGATGCCTTTGAGCGAGTTGTGGAACGAATCGACGAGGTAGAAGAGCGAATAAATGCTCGAATGGACAGCATGGACAGCAAACTTGATGCCATCTTGCGAAATATTACCGGACTTGGCAATTCGTAATCGCTCTAACATGCCCACAAGCAGACTTAGGTGAAGCATCAAGATGTATAGAACACAACAGCTCGACCATTCCTGCAATACCCCCGACTGTCTTGGCGTTTTTTTATGCGGGGGTTCCCCCCGCATAAAAACGCCGCTGCTTGGGGAAGTCGAGGGTATGTCCTAAAGAGCAAAATCGATCCTCGCTCCTAACTTTTCAAGCGATAACCAACACCGCGCACCGTTTCAAACAACTCACTACCCAATTTTTTCCGTAGATAACCGACATAAACATCGACGATATTTGAACCTGGATCGTAGTCGTAGCCCCAGACGCGATCGAGCAATACTTCTCGACTCATCACTTGCCCCGGATGGCGAAAGAATGTTTCGGCGAGGATAAATTCGCGGGCTGGTAAATCGATCGAGCGATTGCCAATTTTAGCCTTGCGGGTGCGTAAATCTAGGACGATCTCGCCGATTTGTAACTCCATCATCTCTGGCTCCGCACTAACCGTTCCATTGCCCCGCAGCCGTGCTTTGATCCGCAGCAGCAGTTCTTCAAACCGAAATGGTTTGGTCACATAGTCATCAGCCCCACCTTCAAAGCCTGCGACTTTATCGCCGAGATCGTCCCGTGCTGATAAGATAATAATCGGCAGCCGCTCCCCTTGTCCCCGCAGTTCTGCGAGTACTTCCAGTCCATCTTTTCCAGGCAATCCTAAGTCTAAAATCAACAGGTCAAACTCGCCACCTAATCCTAGCGAGATCGCCTCATTCGCATCTGTGGCGATCGTCGGGGTGAAGCCATTCGATCGCAGTCCTTTTTCAATAAAGGCGGCAATGCGAGATTCATCTTCAGCGACGAGGATTCGGTACATGATGAACTAATGATTCAGAGCAATTAATCGGTAAGACTAGGCTAAAGGTAGATCCGGTTCCCAGATTACTCTGCAAATTAACCGATCCATGATGAGCTTCGACGATCGCCCGGACAATTGCTAAACCCAAACCCGATCCATCCGATCGACGACGGGTATTAGTGACTCGCGCAAATCGTTCAAAAATTCGCGTCTGTTCTGCGGCTGGGATGCCTTCGCCAGTATCTCGCACCCAGAATAATACTTTGCCGCGATCGAGACTAGAACCTAGGGCAATTATAGCCCCCGCCACCGTGTGTTGAACGGCATTTTGTGCCAAATTCAGCATTGCTTCGGTAATCCGCTGTCGATCGACTAATATTCTTCCCACAGCTTGATTGGTGATGCGCCAATCGCGATCGTGAGATAGTGCTGTGGCTTTGAGATACATTTCCTGCATCAACACCGCCGCATCGACCCATTCTAAGCGCAAAAAGTCTACTCGTTCGCACTTGGCAAGTAGCACCAAATCCTCCACCAGCCGCGTCATCCGTGCTAATTCATCAAACACTAGGGCGATCGTTTCTTCACGCTCCTGGGGGTCATCTCCCATCAATTCCAGGTGTCCTTGAATGATCGTAATCGGAGTCCGCAATTCATGTCCGGCATCATTGACAAAATTGCGCTGGGATTCAAACGCAAATTCGAGCCGATCCATCATCTCGTTAAACGTCGCTGAGAGTTGGGCAATTTCGCCATTACCTTTTGCAGGCAAGCGTTTGGAGAGATCTGATTCCGAAATAGCATGAGCCGTCGCACTCAATCCGCGCAATGGAGCCAACACCCGCCCCGCCGCCCACCAAATCAGCACCAGTGCCAAGCTCAAGGAAATAATCTTGATCTGGACAATGATCTCAAAAATTTTCAGAGCCTCATCGCGTTCGCCTGCGGTGGTATGGGCAACAACGTACACACCCATAACTTTGCCATTAATTTTGATTGGTTCAGACTTGTACAGGAGTCCAACCGATTCAGTCAGTTCTTGTTCTCCCTGTTCTGGGCGATTCAGACTAGCCAAGCGTTTCATCAGCTCAGAGTTGCGGTTCAATGCTGGCGGTAATGCTCTAGGACTCGATCGCTTGAACTCGCCATTGATAAAACCAATCAAAAAGTAACTACTCAGGCTTAAAAAATTAGGAAGATTTTGGATAAGCAGTAGTTATAGCGGTAGAGTCGGGTGAAGAGATCGAACGGACAGCAAAGCATTGAAGCAAGCACCCCAAAAACTAACCATCAGCAAAGACGAAATACGTGCCTGCTACGCCCAAGGGGAAGAAGCAGTGATTGCAGGGTGAACGCACCAAAATGGGGTATGCTTCGATCGATAAAAACTAGAACGGCTAATTTAATAGCACATATTAACTAGTTACGATTACTACAATATCAACTAAAACCAAAATCAAATAAGAGATCGTATTAATCCAATTTAGTGCAGCACAAAGATTGATTAAAGATATTTAATCAAATTGAGATTGATTGTTTAGTGAGAGTGGTTTATAAAATAGCTTCCAAAAGCTCATTTGAATATTCTTGATCAAGTGTTGCCAGGAATCTCTTGCTTCTAACACTTAATTTTCGACTCTTATTCTGACCGATTATATTAACGGCTATATGTCTTAATACTGCAAAATTAGCTGGAGCATTATCTTTTCTGATTCGACTATTATCTTCTTTGAAAGCAACATCAAGTATCCAATGGAGAGAATTTTCTACCGACCAATGACCTCTAATTGCTCGTGCTAATTCCTGAGCATTGTTCTTTAAAGTACTAATGAAATAACGAATTTCTACACTAGTCTTTCCATTCACAACTCGAACCGATTCTACCATGCCAATACTAGTTAAGTTTTCCCATTTTTCCAATGGATCTATCCATTTTTTGATATCTGTTAGCATTAAATAATTACGAACTTCTTCTCTACCTCTATTCATCTCACTACTGTTGAAGCTACTCATGTTGAGGTCTTTTCCGTGAGTTTCAATTGCCTGTTTGAATAGCTGCTTTATTTGTTCATATAAAGTTGGCTGATTCTTTTTCACCGCAATTACATAATCAGCATCTTTTTCGACAATCTTTTTGACTATCTCTCTTTGACATCCCATTGCATCAATCGTAACGATACATTCCGCTAAATCTAAAACTTTTATCAATTCTGGAAGTGCTGTGATTTCATTAGATTTTCCTTCTACTTTCTTTTGACCTAGCACTAATCTATTACTTTCAGCCCAAGCACTGACTGTATTAATTACACCTCGATCATTTTTTTCATCTCCTGAATTTCGAGATTGTTTTCCATCAAAGGCAATTATCTCTCCTGCTGTAATTTTAGATATTCCTTTAACCCAACTCAGAAAAGATTTGTTGAATTGATCGGGGTTAATTTGCGAGAATACTCTGGCAAATGTATCATGAGATGGTATTCCATTCGGAAGTTCTAGAAAATTCCCCAACCATTTTTTTCTGGCAATACCATACATTTCTATATCTATCCATCCATCCGCCCCACATACTACAGCACAAATGGCGGATGCGCGCTCGTCGGGTTCCCCGACGGTTTAGCGCACCAAGCAGAGATCGTGATAATATCTATTAGTTTATGTTTTTTTCCACGTTCAATTCTAATGTCTTCTATGTCGTCAAAGTGTTCTGCTATACTATGTTTAGGCTTCAGCTTCATTTGGAATCATATTAGTTCTAAATTAACTTAACACAATTAATCAGCCAAAGCTATTGACAGATATAAATTTCACGTTTTCAACGAATTAAATCTATATCTAGTTTTTAAGTATTTCTAATAATAGATGATTTAAGTGCGTTTACCCTGGCAGTGATTGCGTTGGTGGAAAGCTTGGTGGAGCGTATTAATGCACTAGAAGCGCGGATCGAAGTATTAGAAAATCAAAAAAGCAAGGATAGCAAAAATAGTAGCAAGCCACCATCAGGAGATGGATTTGCAAAACGAACAAAAAGCCTTCGCACCAAGAGTGGTCGAAAAAGTGGTGGACAAAAAGATCATCCTGGCAGCACATTAGAATGGCATGAAGAAGTAGACGAGGTATTTATTCATCCAGTTATAGACTGCACAAGTTGTGGGACATCGCTGGAATTCGTAGAAGTACTAAATTTGAGATGTAGCCAAGTCCACGAGCTACCGCCAATAAAATTGGTCGTACATGAACATCAAGTAGAAGAAAAATGTTGCCCACATTGCGGTGTAGTGAATCAAGGAAAATTACCTGCGTTTGTCAACAGCTTGGTGCAATACGGTCCAGGACTAAAAGGATTGATGGTGTATTTGATGGAGGGACAATTACTCCCGTCCGAACGTGCGCGAGAACTATTGCAAGAAGTAATTGGTTGTGAGATTTCTGAAGCGACACTGTACAATGCCAGATTGCGGTGCTATGAACAATTAGCAGCAGTGGAGTCGTATATCAAATCAGGAATTCAAGTTGCACCTGTAGTCCATTTCGATGAAACGGGGCTGCGGGTTAAAAGTAAGTTGATGTGGCTACATGTGGCTTGTAATGGCTGGTTAACAGCTTACTTCATCGACCCAAAACGAGGTCAATTGGCGATGGATACAATTGACATCCTGCCTAATTTTGAAGGAGTTAGCGTTCATGATGGGTTAGCTAGTTATGGTAAATATGACAGCACTCATGCTCTTTACAATGCCCATCACTTGCGAGAATTACGCTTCATTGTCGAACGCTACGAGCAAGATTGGGCAGATGACATGATGACATTGCTGGTAGAAATTAAAACGAATATCGCCATTGCTCAAGCAGCCGGAGAAACCACCTTAACTCTGACCCAAATAGCCGATTTTGAACGACGCTATCAGGAAATAATTGAAGCAGGGTTGATTGCCAATCCACCCTCACCTATCGATCCAGATTTGCCAACACCCAAAGGTCGTCGAAAACAGACTCCACCTAAAAATTTATTAGACCGCCTTCAACTACACCAATTTGCAGTTTTATTATTCATGCATGATTGGAGAGTCCCATTTGACAATAATCAGGCGGAGCGGGACTTGCGAATGATGAAACTCAAGCAGCGGCGCATCGACTCGGAGGTTTCCTCCGAGTTGTGTGCGACAAGACAGAAAATTTCTGGTACTTTCCGTTCGATGGAAGGTGCTCAACAGTTTTGTCGGATTCGGGGTTATATCTCTACTCTTCGTAAACAGGGTATCCAAGTTCTTGATGCTCTCAAACTTGTTTTCATGGAAACCCCACTTTTTCCTAGTCTTCAGCCTGAGTAGTTACACAAATTTTGACAATAAAACAGAATTTTTTTCATGAAATTATGGGACTAAATAAATACGATCAAGCTGGAATACACGCGATCCAGTGTTCTGGAAACCTGTGAACTTCTCCCTTAAATAAATTCTGTGGTACCGCATTAGTAATAGCCTGGGTAATCCGAGGCAAAGCATCCAAATCTACTTTTTGAATATTGTTAGTGTAATAACTCGGATTATCTAATTGATGGACTAACTTATCGATTAGAGTTGCTGGAGTTAATTGATCGGGATGAATCATTTCGAGCAATCCCATTTCAGCCATCTTGCGAGCGCGAATGACTTGTTCTTCAGTCGGGCGGACACGGGGGATGATAATCGATGGTTTTTGAGCGGATAAGATTTCACAAAAAGTGTTGTAGCCACCCATCGCCACCACCGTATCGGCAACCTCGATATAACTCATCAAATCGTCGGTAAATTCACTAATCATCACTTGCGGGTGCTGGTGTGCCATCTGATAGAGTCTTTCCCGCTCGGTTTTGGACATTTCGGGACCGCAAACCACCAAACTTTTGAGAGGATAATCTGCTGGTAGCAGTGCTAAACCATCCAGATAAGCCTGAATCATCGGATAGCCATCCTCGCCACCACCTGCGGTGACGAGTACGCATCGCTCACCTGGAGCTAACTTCAATTCCTGCCGTAACAACTCGCGGTGCTTAGGAGCTAGTTGACGGCGGATGTAGCCGCAATAGAGCGACTTCGAGAGCACCCCTGGTGAGAATTGGTACTCAGCACAGGTATCAAATACTTCTGGTGTACCCACCACCAAAACTCGATCGTAAAATTGCTCGACGGCGCGATAACTATCGAGTAGATGCCATTCGGCAACCGTCTTTGCTGGAGCATCCAAAATATCTCGCAACAGCAAGATCCACTTAGTTTCTGGAGCAACAATACGGAGCGTCTCGATCGTTTTTTTGAGTTCGTCTTGGAGTCCGTAGGGCTTTTTATCAACTAGCACTACATCGGGTCGAAAATTCAGAGCCGCAACCCGAATCAGATTGCACCGCAGCTTGACAGTCTGCTTCATGTCGAGTTTGAGATACTTTGCCGACAAATCGCCGTTTTCATCTCGATGCAAACAAGGGAGTTTGAGATAGTCGAGTCCGGCGGGCAACCGAAAGCTATGCAGCATCGGGGAACCTGATAATACTAAGATTGATAAGTTGGGAATCGTATCGAGGAGGTGATGACAGATCGCCAACATTCGACAGATATTACCCAACCCATAGGCATCATGAGAATAAACTAGTAGTTTCATATTCTGCTCTGGATAAAGGTAAATCGGTTGAATTAGTTCGGATATTTACCTTATTGATATAATCTCAAACTCTTATGAGTTCTCTATGAATATTTGATGAGACAAATCTCATCAACAACGCGGTCTTGTTACAAATAGTTTCAAACTTGATCGACTAGTCTCGATGTTATTTAAACTGAACCTACACCAATTATTTACCCTATGAACACAATCCTATTACTAGTACGAGGCGATGCAAATAGTCCAATCAACAGGTGGCTCAACGAGAACCCTCTTGTCCTTGGGTTGCTATCATTAATTATTGGAGTCGTGTTGGCAGGCTCTGGCATCTACGAACTTCGCAAAGGAGTTTCGCGGGACAAAAATGGCAATGAAATCAAGGGCAACCTTGGCAAGTCTGTGTCAATTATTCGGATTGCGATTGGCACAGCAGCATGTGTATTTGGTTTACACAAAGCGATCTCTGGATAACAGTAGAATTAGGCAGCAGATTTCAAGATCCGATCGCCAATCCGCACGGGCAAAAATTCTAATGGTGTGAATCGATCGAGTGACGGACGACCGATACCGATATAATCAAAGCCAGCATTTACAAGAGTTATAGCATCTAAATAGTTGCGGCCATCGATAATCGTCGATCGATCCATCAGACTGGCTAAATGAGCATAATCTAAATCCTGAAACTCTTGCCATTCAGTTACTAATACCAGCGCATCACAACCACTTGCCAGATCTTCAGGACTAGTGGTTAAAGTGATTTTGGCTAGATCGGGATGCGATCGATCTGAACTAATTAACGGATCGTAAGCTTTAACCTTTGCACCTAAATGTGTCAATCGATCGATTAAATCTAGGGCAGGCGCATCACGGAGATCGTCAGTATCTGGCTTGAAGGTTAGTCCTAATAAGCCGATCGTTTTACCTTTAAGAATCTTGAGTACTTGTTGCAGTTTATCAACCGCAACTAATCGCTGTTGTCGATTGGTGGCGATCGTTGATTTTAGCAATTGGGCATCATAACCATAGTCAGTTGCTGTATGTACCAGCGCGGAAACATCCTTCGGAAAACAAGAGCCACCCCAACCAATCCCCGCTTGTAGAAATTTATGCCCGATCCGCGTATCCAATCCAATCCCTTTTGATACCAATGTCACATCCGCGCCCACGCGATCGCAAATATTGCCAACTTCATTGATAAAGCTAATTTTGGTAGCTAAAAACGCATTAGCGGCATATTTAATCATTTCCGCCGAAGTCAAATCTGTTACCAATACGGGTACGGGTGGTAAATCGGGATATTGGGCAAATTGTCGCGTCACAATCGGCGCGTAGAGCTGCTGCATCAAATCGTTGGCGTTAGCCTACCGGAGGTAATTGCCCGCTGACTACTGCTGCCAATGACAATCCGATCGGGATTAAAAGTATCATAAATCGCCGATCCTTCTCGCAAAAATTCGGGATTGCTAACCACATCAAAACTAATAGTCTCTGAGTGGCATTCAGCCGCCCCATCCAAGATGATCCGGCGCACCCAGTCCCCCGAACCAATCGGCACCGTAGACTTATTCACAATCACCTTGTAGCCACCGTTCAGGTGATGTCCGATCCCATGCGCCACAGCTTCGACATAGCGAGTATCGCTAGCACCAGAAGGGAGAGCAGGAGTACCGACAGCGATAAATAAAATCTCACCCCGCTCGACTCCAACTTGCAAATCGGCTGTAAATTCCAGTCGCCCCGCCTGCATATTGGCTGTCATCATCTGCGCCAAACCAGGTTCAAAAATCGGCGATTGCCCCGACTGCATCAACTTGACTTTTTGGGCATCATTATCGACACAAATTACCTGATGCCCAATTTGGGCGAGACATACCCCTGTAACTAAGCCAACATAACCCGTTCCAATTACACAAACTTGCATGAGACTCTCCTAAGTTTTAGTTACTACTCAGGTTCTCAAGTTTTGATGAAGTAGGTATGAAGCTTTGATGAGATAAATCTCATGAGATCGATGTATTTTGATTAAACCCGATTCGCCCGCAATTGCCCACAGGCGGCACTTGCACCCAAACCTTTGGAATAGCGCACGCTGACGGCGATGTGCTTCTGCTCTAAGACATCGACGAAATCTTGGACATCTCTGGGGGTAGGTCTGTCGTAATCAGCATCCTCGATCGGATTGTACGGAATTAGATTAACATGGCTTTGGAAGCCGCGTAGTCGGCTGGCTAGCTCGGAGGCGTGGGAACGGGCATCATTGACTCCAGCTAGGAGCACATACTCTACACTCAGCCTTCTACCAGTAATCTGGACATAATCTCGACACTCATCGAGCAGATCTTCGATGTCATAGTTTTTGGCGGTAGGAACTAGTTCAGCGCGGATTCTTTGATTAGGAGCATGAAGACTGACAGCGAGGGTGACTTGAAGTTCATGCTGGGCAAGTTCATGGATTTTACCAGGAATGCCGACAGTGGATACGACAATCGATCGCTGGGAGATGCCGATATCTTGATTCATGCACTTCACCGCTGTGACTACATTATCTAGATTAGCCAACGGCTCACCCATGCCCATGAACACCACATTGGTGACACGCTCCTGGAAATCTCCTTGAACAGTCAAAACTTGATCGATAATCTCGTAGGGCTGGAGATGGCGCATGAATCCGCCCTTCCCCGTCGCGCAAAAAGTACAAGCCATTGCACAACCCACCTGAGAAGACACGCAGACAGTCAGCCGCTTGGCTGAAGGGATCCCAACAGCCTCAATAATCTGTCCATCCTTGAGCTTGAGCAGATACTTGACAGTACCATCACCCGAAACCGATCGATGATGCACAATCGATCGACCAATTGGTGTATCCTTAACTGTTTCCCGCCACTGCTTAGAAAACACGTCAATATCTGCTAGAGATCGCGCTCCCTGCTGATAAATCCACTGATATAGCTGTTTGCCCCTGTAAGCTGGCTGTCCATGCTCCTGTACCCACACGGTCAATTCTGCTAGACTCATGCCTAGTAGTGGGGTAATCGTAGTGGGATTGATGGTATCTACTGTAGTGACAGACATGTTGAGGTAGTTGATAGTTGATAGTTGATAGCTAAATTTTTAGTATGCGGGTTTAAACCCCTGCTTTTGATTAAAGAAAAGTTATGATGACGAAACTGATCGAACTAGGGGGCACACTATAGATGATGAGAATATTTTAGGAATATTTCCGACGACTGAACAAGATCGAATTAGCATTCTCATCTTAGAGCATTTCCTCTAAAAATGAAGGTAAATTAAGTATCACCTCTTCTTCCTATCTCCCAGCTCTCCGCCCCCCGCCCGGTTAGTGAGCGGAGCCGTTGGCAACGCCTTTGCCTTAGCAAAACTACCCCCCTTACTTATGGCAAAACCAATTGAACAAGTCGAACAAGATCTGCATCAACTCAGGACAAGCAGCAGAGAAATCGGTAGAGAACTGACTGCTGCCTATCGCAGCTACTTCGGCTGCTTTGCACCAACCCTGAAACAGCAGTCGATTCAGGGCTGCTATCATTTATGCACAAATTTTTATCCTGAAGCTTTCTTGAAGATCAATTATGATCGACGGGCACAAATACTCAAAACGTTACAAAGAGTAATTAGTAATGCCATTGCCGATTTGTCAGTTCACATCGAATCACCCAGTCAAAAGAGTACTGGTGATGATGATGACGAACCGACAGGCGAATTGACTGCACTGCCAGCAGTCCCGATTGATTGGTTTGAGACTCCTGCATCTTTGTCAACTTGGCAGCAGAACTTAGAAGAGGCACTAAACCGTAGTTTGAAAGAGATTTCTTACAAATTAAATGTGCTTTTACAACAGGCACAAATCATGCCGCCAAATATTCCCAAACCCATATTAGAAGCAAATCCTGAAGCCGATCGACAAGGTGGTAGTACAGCTAATATTCCTAACTTATTAAGTGTCTTAATCGGTCAAAATGGCGATCGACAGGAAGAAGAACGCGACGATGAGCAAGACGAAGATGAAGATCCAGAAGATGCTCTAGATGCCGCAATGGAAAGATTGATTCAACGCCGCGATCCAGCTACAATCGTTCAAATTCATAGCCTCTATCTACGTCTGACAGAAGTTGAATTTTCTAACGCGACAGTATTAACCCTGCGGAAAAACATCAGTCAACTAACTAATAAAGTAAAGATCCTAAACCGTGAATACACCCACAAACAACAAGAGCTAAAAATTGCCGAAGCTGAAGCCGCTTGGCGCAATAGTTGGTTTGAATCACCGTAGGTGATGATCGGTGGTTTAGTGGTTTAGTTGTTAGTGGTTTAGCTATTTATTAGATTGCTAATTGTGGGCACTGCCCACACAATATTTATCACTTACTCACCATTCACTGACAACCAAACCACTAAACCGCTAAACCACTAAACCACTAAATCACCAAACCACTAAACCACCAATTAATGGAACCAGACTGGCAAAGAATTCAAAAAGCCTTAGCGATCGAAGCCCAATACGGTTACACTGACCTAATGGGGCAACAGTATCGCTTTGGTGAGTTCTTGTGCCTAAGTTTTGGTAAGCCGCCAACCCATGCCAGTTCCAAAGATTGCCAACATTGGCGTGAATTAGCCTTTGAATTTGCTAAGTATCAAGACTTAGATTTATTCGATCGGAAGTCATTAATTGCCAAAGCTAGTCAGTTTTTAACCATAGCGCAACAAGTTGCAAATCAGCATAACTATCAAGAACCAATTAAGTTAGTAAGAGCGAGTGAATCATCGCCTAGTTCTTCGCCGATCAAATCTCCTACAGTTCCGAATATCTCTCCAGCTACAATTCCAACTAGTCAAGCAAATACTAACCTAACACTTGGTTTATATCTAAGAGATATTCCCCAAATCGGTATTCGCAAAGCTGAAATCCTAGCGAGATTAGGATTGCTCACTGTTAAGGATGTTTTATATTACTATCCTCGCGATCATATTGACTATGCCAAGCAGAATAATATTATTGAGCTGGAGCCAGGTAGCACTGTAACTCTAGTCGGTATTATTCGCAAGATTAACTTTTTCATGAGTCCTAAAAACAAGAAATTAAACGTTTTAGAAGTCACAATTAAAGATGAAACTGGCAGTCTTAAAATCAGTCGCTTTTATGCAGGCACTCGTTATAGCAATCGCGGTTGGCAGGAATCGCTCAAACGTAAATATCCGGTTGGAAGTTGGATTGCTGCATCGGGATTAGTTAAGCAGGGTAAATACGGGATCAATTTAGACAACCCTGAACTCGAAGTATTAGCAGATAGTGAAGCCAGTATTTCTTCGCTCAAAATTGGGCGAGTATTGCCAGTTTATCCCTTAATTGAAGGCGTATCTGCGGATATCGTCAGAGAAGCTGTGATGACAGTTTTACCTGCGGCTGGAAAAATCAAAGATCCGCTACCCGAAGTGGTGCGCGAGCAATATGGATTGATGGAATTAGCTACCTCGATTCAAAACATCCATTTCCCTGAAGATAGTGACATCAAAGGAGCTGCCAGACGTAGACTGATTTTTGATGAATTTTTCTATCTGCAACTAGGCTTCCTTCAACGCCGCAGTTCATTACGCCAGATTCATACTCAAGCAATCATCAATCCAACGGGCGTATTAATCGACAGGTTCAAAGAGATCCTCCCGTTCAAACTAACCAACGCTCAACAGCGAGTCGTTGGCGAAATCCTCCACGACATCCAACAACCTGCCCCAATGAATCGCTTAGTTCAAGGCGACGTTGGTTCTGGTAAAACCGTTGTCGCAGTCATGGCAATCCTCGCCGCCATCCAATCTGGCTATCAAGCGGCACTCATGGCTCCCACCGAAGTTCTCGCCGAGCAGCACTACCGCAAACTCGTCGGCTGGTTCAACCTGCTCCACATCCCCGTCGAACTCCTGACTGGCTCTAGCAAAACTGCTAAACGGCGAAAAATCTACAGCGAACTAGAAACAGGGGAACTCTCGATCGCAGTTGGCACCCATGCTTTAATTCAAGATAAGGTCAACTTTCGCAATCTCGGCTTAGTCGTCATCGACGAGCAACATCGCTTCGGTGTCTTCCAACGGGCAAAATTGCAGCAAAAAGGCTCCCAGCCTCACGTTCTGACGATGACAGCCACACCCATTCCCCGCACCCTCGCCCTCACCCTCCACGGCGACTTAGATGTGAGCCAGATTGACGAACTCCCCGCAGGTAGACAGCCAATTCAAACCAATGCTGTCAATAGTCGCCAGCGCAGCCAAGTCTACGAACTGATGCACCGCGAAATCGCTCTAGGGAGACAAGTCTACATCGTCCTCCCCCTCGTTGAAGAGTCCGAAAAACTCGATCTTCGCGCCGCCACAGAGGAACACCAACGCCTAGCCACCGAAGTATTCCCCCAATATCAAGTCGGCTTACTCCACGGGCGGATGGCTTCCGCCGACAAAGATGCCGCCCTCGGTGCCTTCCGCGATAACGTCACCCAAATCATCGTCTCCACCACCGTTATCGAAGTTGGCGTAGATGTCCCCAACGCCACAGTCATGCTGATTGAAAACGCCGAACGCTTCGGCTTGTCCCAACTCCACCAACTACGCGGGCGCGTCGGGCGGGGCGAACATCGCTCATATTGCCTGCTGATGAGCAGCAGCAATTCTAGTAACGCCAAGCAGCGGCTACAGGTGCTAGAACAGTCTCAAGATGGATTTTGGATTTCCGAGATGGATATGCAACTACGCGGCCCAGGGCAGGTTCTAGGCACCCGCCAATCGGGCATGGCGGACTTTGCCCTTGCCAGTTTAGCAGAGGATGGAGAAGTACTATCGATCGCGCGTGATGCAGCGGAAAAGGTGATTTTACAGGACAAGGATCTAAGTCAGTCACCATTATTAAAGTCAGAGTTAGATTATCGTTTTAATAAATTAATGGGAGGAAGTATCTTAACTTAAACATCAGAGAATTAGAACCATTGAGATTACCTCCGGTAGGCACGCCAACGACAATTGCGGATTACAGATTAACTAGATACAATTAAATATGAAATGACAAGGGAGTTAAACGATGACTATCAATATTACCCTTCCAGAGGCAAACAGCCAATTTTTAGAACTAATTCAACAGATCAAAACTGGAGAAGAAGTATTAATCTCTGAAGCTGGTATTATCATTGCTCGAATTAGTCCAATGTCTAATGCTAAAATGCCTCGTATCCCTGGACAAGACAAAGGACGTGTAACGATGTCTGCTGATTTTAACGATCCTTTACCAGCAGATATTCTTGATAGTTTCTTAAATCCGTCGGAGCCACAGATATGAATGCTTTGTTAGATACTCATGCATTTATTTGGTGGGTTACTGATGCGCCACAATTATCTCGTAATGCCAAGGACTTTATTTCCGATCCAGACAACCAAATATTTTTTAGCGTGGCTAGTGCATGGGAAATAATTATTAAAGTCAACACGGGTAAAATGAACATACCTGAAGAAGCAGATACTTATATTACATCTAGAGTGACTGACAATAGATTTGAGGTTTTAGGAATTGACTTAGCTCATGTGCTACAAGTATCCAAATTGCCAGATTTACATCGAGATCCTTTCGATCGAATCATCTTAGCTCAGAGTCAAGTAATGGGGATTCCTATTATCACGATCGATCGTCTAATCGTTCAGTATGATGTGGATGTAATTTGGTAACTGAATCAAATATTATTGCCAATATAAAATTTGAATATCGCCATGCCAATAAATCTTAGAAAATTTGAGCAAATAGTCACCGATCACTTTGCGACTGTTACCGATGAAGAGTTTTTGGAAAATTTACGAAAATCTTCGCCTTACCTTTTTACAGAAAACTCAGAAGCAATAAAAGGTAGCCAGCTCTCAAGCACGTCCGATCCAATTTCAAATAATTGTCACTCAACAGTCGTTGGCAGAGCCTCTCCTATGGAGAATCGACAAAACATAGAAGAGAATAAGATCGATCAATACCGTAAGGTTGTAAAGTCTTTAATTAGTGACTATGCTAATTCAGATGTTTCTAATGATAAGGTAGAAGTCCAGTTACTTCTAGATGCAGAGCACGACCATTATCAGTGGATGAATGTCGGCTGGAAAGGTTCCGATCGAATCTACCGTTGTGTTATGCATTTTGATATTAAAGATGGCAAGATTTGGCTACAACAGAATTTGACAGACAGAGATCCGGCGGAAGAATTGGTGAATATGGGTGTGGCTAAAGAAGATATTGTTTTAGGATTACAGATGCCATCTAAACGCCTTTATACAGATTACGGTGTTATCTAAAATACAAGAAACTATTTACCTAATAAAATATGTGAAAAGTGCAAACAAAAACAACAATAGGATTGGGGAGATCCCTTCGGAAGTAAGCAATCTTGTTTCTCTAACATATTTTTCTTTAAGCGGTAACTTGTTAGATGTTGAGTTAGATACTATTTGCAAAGAAGGAGTCAGTTCTTTATTTAAGTACTTACAAGAGAAATTAACTAAACTTTATGAAGCAAAATTAGTTTTCGTTGGTGAAGGTGCTGGTGCTAAGATTGCGATCGATGGTAATTCCAAAAATCTTGAAGAAGCTGCCGATTTATTTAAAGAATTGGGTACTGGTAGTGTTGAAGCAGCAAGGAAAATAGGCGAACAATTCTTCGCTGGTGATGATATCGATCTCATTCCTGATGATTCCCTTCGCAACCGCTTTGCTCATGGCAATCCCCTTGCCCCTGAAGCTGCAATCCTGCGAGAAATTCAACAACTACTCAAAGCAAAAGATATTGGCTTTGGTGGATTGGTGAGAGTTCAAAACAAACGTGGTGAATTTCTGTGGGTACATCCAGATTATAAACAAGAATATAGTCCAGATCTGCCGATTGTACCTGAACCGTATTGGTAACTACGCTACGCTAAATAAATCAAACATGCTCGATAAGCCTTCAAAATACCAGATTATTTATAATGTGGTCAGAAAGATTCCAGTTGGGAAAGTTCTCACCTATGGACAGGTTGCAGAGCTAGCTGGCTTATATGGGAAAGCGAGATTGGCAGGTTACGCCTTATTTCGGGTGGAGCTAGAATCTGATATTCCGTGGCAACGAGTTGTCAATGCAAAGGGTGAAATTTCTTATTCGGAAGCTCGATGCGGTGGCGACTATTTACAGAAAACTTTGCTCGAACAAGAGGGGATCGAATTCAAAGCCAACAACTGCATCGATCTCAAAAAGTATCGGTGGCAACCACCATTAGATTTGATGGATGAATAGCTTAAATGAATTGAGAATTGAGAATTGAGAATTGAGAATTGAGAATTTGGTTATTAGGGTGGGGTCTAAATCTCTATCAGCAGGTTTATGATACAAATATCAACAATCAAGGAACTAGTTTAAATATGGTAGAACTATCAACTTATAAAATAGATCGCCGAGTAACTGCACTTCAGGCTCAAGCATTAGTCAATGATTTTTTGAGTAATTCTTTACCAGATAGGTTCACTGCCAATTCATCTGAATTGGTAGACGATAAATGGCAAGTTTCAGTTATTTTAGCTTATCCTCAGATTGGATCTTTAGGATCTGTCGGGTTAGTTCAAGTGGACACTGAGACTGGTAAGATCGTGAGCTACACACCATTAGAACAGATGAAGCAAGCAGGAATAGAACTTTACACAATCAAATCGACTATTACTAAGCATAGATCTAGGGTACCCATTAAGGGCACCCCTACAGGTAACTTGTAGGGGTGCCCCGTCTTGGCGTTTTTTTATTCGGGGGGAACCCCCGAATAAAAACGCCGCTTGTGGGTACCCTAAGATCTATGCTTAGTACTAATATTTTCATACTGGTGCAAGATGTGAGCCAACAAAAAAGGCATACCGTTAGGTATGCCTTTTTTGATTAGTTAACTGAGATTATTCGCCGACTGGAGCGAGTAAATCGGGTAACATAATCGGTAGTTTTTCTTGCTTAGGAGTGACGATCGCTTTACCATCTTCACCGATATCGACGATCGAGGTATCACCATCTTTGAGCCGTCCAGAGAGCATTTCCTCGGCGAGGATATCTTCTAGTAAGCGCATAATGGCACGACGCAGCGGACGCGCACCGTAGGCGGGGTTGTAGCCCTCATCGATCAACCGATCTTTGAACCGATCTGTGACTTCTAGCTTGATTCCTTGTTCGGTTAGACGACCGAAGAGGTCGGCGAGCATGATGTCGGCGATTTCTTTGACTTCCGGCTTGGTGAGCTGTTGGAAGACGATGATTTC
>JANNDL010000069.1:0-20905 GCA_031387665.1 Chamaesiphon sp. OTE_75_metabat_95
ATGTTGGGGACTCAAATTTCAGACGGACAACGTTGTCCGTATCCCCCGATGAATGCAAAAGGTTAGAAATCAGAGGATGTTGAGGACTTAAATTTCAGACGGACAACGTTGTCCGTATCCCCCGATGAATGCAAAGGGTTAGAAATCAGGGGATGTTGGGGACTCAAATTTCAGACGGACAACGTTGTCCGTATCCTAGTAGAGCCTTCTATAGATCACAAGTCCCCGGAAATTACGTTAGAAAGCTATTTTGAAAAAACTTGATGATATTTATAAATTGTATTTCTGGTACGGGAATAATAGATGAATGTGAGAATTAGACAGCTCTCGGTCGGCTATTAACCTTTGATGAGGAGTATGAGAATGAGTGATATTACAAAGGTTGAGCAGGCGATCGGGTACTCATTTCGTAATCCAGATTTGCTTTGGCAGGCTCTCACTCATAAAACCCACGCTAGATTATTGAATAATCCTGATCGTCACAATGAGTGGTTGGCATTGTTTGGGGATACATTGCTGGACTTGATTGTGATGAACTATCTCTATCAAGCTCATGGCAGCTACGCTACCAAAGGATTTCTTTCTGATGAACGCGACAAAATTGTTAAAGATGACAATCTAGAGCTGCTTGCTGATCAAATCCAGTTACGTGATTTTTTCTTGGTGGTAAGAGAAGAAGAAGCGATTTCAAAGAAACATGTGACCGACTCCTTCGAGGCTTTATTAGCAGCTATTTATCTTGATATGGTTGCTCGTACCACGATAAATGAGGCATTTTGGGGAGTGCAGATTTGGTTTATTGATCGATTTCTAGGATCTATTCAGGTCAGTGGTCATACTATTGATAATTATGGGTTGACAATTGCCTTACCTGAATTAGAAACAGCGATCGGCTTCGTGTTTGGTAACAAAGCATTACTCCATTTAGCTGTGAAGATGAATATTTCACAGGGAGATAATCAATGTTTTGCTTTGTTAGGAGATGCCCTGCTGGATTTTGTGGTGCTTGAATACCTGTATCAAAAGAGAGGTAGCCATGGTAAAGGTTTGCTGTCAACGCTACGAGATTTAATGGTACGGGATAGTGTTTTAGAGGTTATTGCCGAAGGTTTGAAGTTGAGAAATTTTATTCCCCATAATGGTCAGATAAGGATAAAGAGTCTTACTGATGGAGTGGAGGCTTTACTTGCAGCTATTTATTTAGATAAGGGACTTGTGTTGGCGAGAGATTGGATTTTTAAGCTATTTCCTGATGAGGTCATGAGCCTTGTTCAAAAACGATTGGGTCAGAAGTTAATCAGCAATCAATCTTCAGTTAAAGAGATGCTTTCTCAGGATTGTTTGATTTCAGAGGCGGGTGTGGATTATCAAAATCTGCACTCCTTACTAAGAGAAGGAAGTTGGCAGGCGGCTGACCAGGAAACTAAGGAGGCAATGTTACGAGTGTTTGGGCGTACTGATTATTTACCAAAAGAGTTGATTGATGAATTTCCGTATGAAGATTTAGCAATTATCGATCGGTTATGGTCGTATTATTCTGGAAATCTTTTTGGGTTTGGTGTGCAGGTAGAGATTCTAGAAAAAGTAGATGATGATTGGACTGCTTTTTGTGATCAGGTTGGTTGGCGGGTCAATGGGGTTTGGCAGCCCAAAGGCGATCGGCTTTATGATTTAGAGGCTCCTGTGGGACATCTCCCTTCGGCGGCTATTCGTGCAGCAGGCAATGGTGCCGCCGTGCGTATGCGAGTCTTAAATCGTTTTGCATCCGCAGCAAAGTCAGCAATCACTAACGAACATGAATTACTGAAAGAGGTTAGTTTCTAGACGGTTTATGATGATGTTAGATAGACTATTGATTTAGGGAAACTTAAAAGTAGTTGCATTGCTCTAAAGAGAAAAATTAGCAGAATTGGAGGCAAGAGCTATAGTGGTTGAAGATTTTGATTTTGAGGCTGCCGTAAAAGATGCTCTTCGCAAAGCTGCCAAGGAGCGCGGTAACGTAAATATTTTAATTGCTGGTGCCACTGGTGTTGGTAAAAGCACACTCATTAATGCCATCTTTCAGGGCAAAATGGCTAATACTGGCCAGGGTCGTCCCGTCACTCCAAGTACCCGAGAAATTAGTAAAGAGGGGATACCACTTTCTATCTTTGATACTCGTGGGCTTGAGATGGCTGATTTTGATACGACGCTTAATGAATTACGAACACTAGTAAGTGAGCGTGCCAGAGACAGAGATCCGAGAAATCATATTCATGTTGCTTGGATTTGTATTTTAGAAGATTCGCGTCGTGTACAGCGTGCAGAAGTAGAGCTTTGTAAAATGCTGGCAGATCATATGCCAGTTGTTGCTGTAATCACCAAAATAAGATCTGTAAAATCTGATCAAGGATTTCGTGCTGAGGTTCAAAGGCTATTACCACTCGCAAAAAATGTGGTTCGTGTTCGTGCGTTGCCTGAAGAAGATGATGATGGAAATATAAAGCCTGCTATTGGTTTGAAGGAGCTTGTAGAATTAACAATGGAATCAGTTCCTGAAGGCCAAAAAAGAGCTTTTGTTGCTGCCCAAAAAGTAGATATTGAACTAAAAAAAAACCAGTCTCACATCATAGTGGCAGGATCAGCAGCTAGCGCTGCAGGAATAGCTGCAATACCAGTCCCCTTTTCTGATGCTGTTGCTATTGTGCCCATTCAAGTTGCAATGCTGGCAGGAATATCGGCAACTTTTGGTCTGCCAATTGATGAAAGTTTTCTCAGCACAATAATAAGTAGTGTTGTTGTTGGTGCTGGTGGAACAATTGGAGGGCGGATGATTGTATCAGGATTGCTCAAGTTTATTCCCGGTGTTGGTTCAGTTATTGGTGGCACGATCGCAGCAACTACGGCAGCAGCCCTGACAACTGCCTTTGGTGAAGCATATATAGCCGCATTGGAAATGCTATTTCTTCAGAAGAAGGGCGAACAGCCTACATCTAAAGAAGTAGTTGATGCTTTTAAGCAAAAGCATTCGCAACGTTAGTGAAATACCAGCAGTGATAGTGCTCCCGAATTTCAAGAGATTCGGAAAGTTTTATTTGGCTTGCCACTCCTTGGCATACTGAAGACATTTGAGAATGCCAAAATCAAATCTAGAGACCGGATTTAAACTTTGGCGAAGCAGATCAAGATCCTGCTGATCAATCCCGATCTCTTGGCCGATCGCACCTATCATAGCCCTGACTCTGGAAGGCTCAGTTTTGACCACTTCAGTAAGCCGATCGAATCGTTGATCTTCTTGGAAATAGGCCAAGAGTTTTTGCTTGGTTTCCAAAGGAGATAGTTCACTATGTTGTCCCCGAGAACGTAATAAATCGAGGAGTGCGGCATCGAGAGGGGATAAATTTTGCCACGCGCTGGGGCGACGGGTAACAACCTGCTGAAGTTGCATATTCACCGTATGAAGAATTTTGGGTAGTAAAGCCTAGCAAATTCGCCGCAGTGACTCCGGCAGGTAATAGAGTTTGTGGAGTCGAGAGCTGTTGAACTTCTGCCAAGGAAGGATGGCTGCGGCCAAAACGAGTTGGGTGTGGGAAGTAGTAGATGCCTTTGCTAACTCGCTCTAATTTCCCATCTCTGGACAGTCTAGAAAGGGTTTGCAGTACGGCAGCGATCGGAAGATGAGGGAAGTCACTCGATCGCCAATATTTTTGTTGGCTAGAGCTGATCTCTTGCCATATTTCTGCGGCAGCAGAGGTTTTCGGGCTTTGAATGTTGGTTATTTCATTCTTCAAAGTCATGGCTAGCTTAGTGATCAGTAACTCTTATTCAACTTAATCCAATAATAACTGTCAAGTTTTTTCAAAAAAAAACTTGACAGTTATTTCTAAGGCCACATCAATCTGTAATTCATCTGATGCTCCCAGAAGCCAATCTGACCAACAATTCTTTGATAATTTGATATGATGACCACAGTGATTGAGATCAGCCGTGCCTCGTAGTGATATTGACCGTATTAGAGAAAAAATTAGACTTTGTCAGTACGATATGTCAGCTCATGCCATGGAAGAGATGGCTGAAGATTATCTGACAATTCTGGATATGGAATCAGCAGTTTTAAATGGTCAAGTAATTCGGGTTGAAAAAGATGACCCCAGGGGTACAAAATATGTAGTAGTGGGAACTGCACTCGATCAACAAACACCTGTAGGTGTAGTTGGATGGTTTGCAACTAGCGGACAATATCTAATCATCACAGTCTATGAAGTCACTGAACTTGAGGTCTAAAGATATGTACGGTTACAGATGTGAATATTGTGAAGGAACTGTGCAACCTCGCACTGTTAAGCAGGAAGCTTTTAAGCACCGCGATGGCTTTGTCATTTTAGAAAATGTAGCGATCGGGGTTTGTAATAATTGTGGCAACCGATATTACTCGTCTAACATTCTGCGCACGATAAATGCTGTCGCAACCGGGGGTAAATCGCCAGAGAGAACTGAGCAAATCCCTGTTGTTCATCTAGAATCAGCATAGTCAAAACAGCAAAATCGCCATCAACGATCGGATAAATTTTGCCCTTAATGGCATGATTAACACCTCTCAGATAGCCAACAGGAGAGCAAAATTTTGCTTTGCAATGTAATTTACATTGCAAAAGTTTGGTGCTTAAAAGGAGATCACAATTCCACTTGGGCTGTAGAAATCATTAGATTGTTGCTCGATCGACACCTCCAAACCACCGAGAAACAAACCCAGCCAAGTTTCCACCAAACTCAACCCAGTACATGCCTGTAATTCCGGCAGTGAGATCGCCGAATCTCTCTCTGCCAAAACAGCATAAATACGCTTTGACCAGCCAGGAATATCCTCGTGATGCGCCAGACTGAGCACCTCTTCTTGCATCTGCTCCGAACTTAAAGAAGAATCTAACGAAGAAGCAGATTGGCGTTCCGCAGGGTAATCATGCTCGATCGGCAGCAGCAAATCATCCAGATTAATTTCCACATGGCCAACCACCGCCAAGCCAAAATCATCAAAATCAGTGAACTCAATATCATCAAAAACCTCGTCAAACTCATAGCCCTGTTGCTGCCAACCATCAATCAAGATACTGGCCTTCCGCAAATGAATCTGAGCAAGACGCAGCAAAATAGCGCCACCAGTAGCCAGGTCAGTACCGACGAGTAGCTCCTGGGCAAGAGAGACAATATTGGCAGTTTCAGGTACCGCCTCAGCAGAATCAAGAATTTCTAACTGCGATGAAGCGGACAATTCGGAACTGGGCATTTACCCTCTACTTTAATTTTTTGAATAGCTCTCCACTGGCCGATCACAGCTCCAGACTGCTCAGAGAAATTGGCGAGTATTTGCTCAGACAAAGACTTCAAAGCCCCCTGGGTAATCCCCAGACAATGCTCAGGAGAGATCCGCATCAGAGGAGTACTACCACTCCAAAGAATAGCCTCAATTGCATGAACAGCACTATTAGGAGAAACATAGAGGAATAGTTCAGCAGCCAATATCTGTGGAATTTCCACCTTGATGGTCTGAACCTTCTGGGGAACAGCAGGAGCTTCGCCGATACCCCGTCGTTTGGAATTACGCGATCGACGATTGCGATAGTGAGAGCGAGTGCTATGACAGGTAGCATCGTTCCAGCAAGATTTGAACTTGGCTTCGGCTACCTCTTCCAGAGCGCAGTCGCGGCACTTTTGCTTAATTGGTCGAGCCATGATTCTGAATTTAGTCTGATTTTAGTAATAGTAACAGTCAAAATCCCTCTTTGGAAGACAAAAGTAGTGCAAGGGGATATCAATGTTGAGTTGTTGTTGACTCTCCAGTCAACTAGAGACTTTAGTATGGAAAGTGGTTCCTTGCTAATTACTCTGGCTATCTTGCCAACCAAAACAATGAAAATTGGTGAACTGTCCTCCAAAAGCCAAGTGCCGATTAGAACGATTCGCTACTATGAGGAAATTGGCCTATTGCCAGTGCCTGATCGATCGGAAGGCCATTTTCGATTGTTTCCGTTAGAGACCATACAGCGTCTATTATTCATCAAACGCTTGCAAATACTGGGTTTAAGCTTACAAGAGGTAAAAGATTGTCTGGCTTTGTTCGATCGTGGAGAGTTGCCCTGTGCAGAGCTAAGAATCAAGCTAGAGCGTCACATAGAAGCGATCGATCAACAAATTCAAGAAATGGCTGCTTTACGCCAGCAGCTCTGTGACACTTTACGGGATTGGGATGAAACTCCTCAGCCCCAGGAAAATATCATTTGCCCAAACTTACACATATAGGCTCTTGACTCTCCAGTAGACAGGAGATTGTAAGATGCAATTAATTTCTAAATTCAAGAGATTTGACTATGAACACTGAGAAAAATGCTTGTAAATTAAAATAGCTCCAACCGTTGATTAAATATGTCATGTGTAAAATCTATCTTTTGATAGATAAATTGATTCGTAATAAGTAGTAGCGTTGAGGTGACGAAAATCTTTGTTAAAAAAATTATAATTTTGGGGCTAGGCGATGAATATTCAACTAAAAATTCCTAATATGTCCTGTTCTGCTTGTGGTGAAAAGATTACAGAAGCAGTAATGCAAATCGACCCTGATGCTACCGTATTAGCCGATCCAAATAATAAGCAAGTGAGCATTGAAACTCAAGCATCTGAGGTTGCTATCAAAAATGTAATTACACTGGCTGGATACCAAGTAGCTTAATGAAATTATGAATAAAAAGGCATTTTAAAAGCTAGGAACAACATGTCTACCAAAATGACTCAAAAATATTACTTGAACCGTCGCAAATTCATTCGAGGAACGAGTCTGGTGAGTGGATTGGTTATTAGTAGTGGAATACATGGCCTGATATCCAGTTGTTCACAACAATCATCTACACCAGAAACAACTCAGAAGGGTATCAAATCCGGTAATCCGGCCACAAAATTCATTCCCGACGTTGAAATCAATCTTAAAGCTTTGCCTACAACTGTTGCTATTTTGTCAGGTCAAACGACTCAAGTTTGGTCTTATGCAGCAGAACTGGTCAAAGGGGATATAAGCAATTTACAAACCATTCCTGGTAGCTATTTGGGGCCGATTATTCGAGTTAGTCAAGGTCAACGTATTCGGGTTAATTTCCAAAATAATTTACCAGCAGGGCAAGCTAGCATCGTGCATTGGCATGGCTTAATCTTGCCAGAGGATATGGATGGGCATCCACGCTTTGCAATTCAGCCGGGACAAACCTACGTTTATGAATTTGAAGTGACTAACCGAGCTGGTATGAACTGGTTCCATCCACACCCTCATCAGCTTACTGGGCAGCAAGCCTACGCTGGTTTAGCTGGATTATTTATCGTTACAGATCCAGAAGAAACTGCTCTCAATCTACCTAATGGAGCCTATGAAGTGCCGATCGTACTGCAAGATCGCACCTTAGATGTCAATAACCAACTTCTTTATCTGGGCAGTAAAATTGGCACCCCTCGTCAGAATGGCATAGATAATATGAGTAGCATGATGGGTTTTTTGGGTGAAAAGCTCTTCGTCAACGGTAAGCCCGATTTCACCTTGACTGCTGCCACCCGAGTTTACCGCCTGCGTATTCTCAATGGTTCTAATTCACGGATCTACAAATTGGGTTGGAGCAATGGTGATCCGCTAACTATTATTGGTACTGATGGCAGCTTACTCACTCAGCCTGTCGAAAGAAAATATGTCATGCTGGCTCCGGGTGAGCGGGTAGATGTTTGAGCTGATTTCAGCAAGTTGAAAGTTGGGACAGAAATATCTCTGAATAGTCTGGCATTTTCAGGAGCTGAGAATGCTGGAGGCAATAATATGGGCAGCATGATGGGAGCTAATAATGCCCCAGCAGTCGGGACAATGATGGCGCTATTTAAGGTCAAGATCGATCGGGAAGAAAAAGAAACTCTGCAACTCCCCAGCAAACTAGCAGCATTGCCTTTATTGCGTCCAACGGATGCTAATAATGCCAATCAACCTCGTCCTGTGGAACTTTCGCTTCAGGGGATGAAATGGGTGATCAATGGGAAATCCTTTGAAATGGATGTGGCAGCACCAGAGGAAACAGTGAAATTTAACTCGATCGAGCAGTGGGAGATTATCAATAAACTCAACCCTGGAGCCATGATGGATGCCAAGGGCATGGCGCACCCCATCCATTTTCACGGGGTAAAATTTCAGGTCATTAGTCGCCAAGTGCTGCCAGAACTTGCCGCCGGATGGCAAACGGTCAAGGATGGCTATGTTGATGAGGGCTTCAAGGATACTGTGATGGTGATGCCAGGTGAGCGAGTCAAGCTATTGATGAAATTTGAGAAATATAGCGGCTTATTTACCTACCATTGTCATACATTAGAACATGAAGACGCTGGGATGATGCGAAATTATCGAGTTAAGGAGTAAGCCTACTCCCGTTTAGAAAACGGGATCTTTAGAAATATATCTACCTCACACGATCGCAAGAACATCTAAAGTCGAAACTCTACCTGGAAGGCGAACCTGCTAACTATTTTTGGATAATCTCGGTATATTCACCTTTAGTTTTCAGGGTAATAGTCACTGGGCTGGTTGTCCGATTGCGCCAAAACCAGCCGTGGGAGCCATCAAATGCAGCGACAAGTTCTCCTGTTTTATTTTGCTCTGCGCCTTTGCTATATTTATGGTAATCAATCTTGAGTTTTTTAGAATCGGCATGGACATCATAATTGACTTTGCCGCCACTGCTAGCCCAAGTGTATTGGACTTTATTGCCTTTACTCATATCTAGCTTGACTTCTTTTCCTTCATTGGGAGCCAATGTAACCTGTGTTTCATGACTTAACATACCTGCTGCTAGCTGCGTCGGTGCTGGTGCCGCAATCGCATTGGCTTCACCCTGTTTGGGCTTGGTATCGATAATAGAATTATCAGGTTGTGCTACGGCTTTTTGCTGGGCTGATTGAGCATCAGCTTGTTGTTGAGCCTCTTCCTTTGCCAGTGAGACTCTAACCTCACCCATTTTTTTCAAGCCGATGATATTGCCGATGCCAGTGGGATCGATGCCGTATTCAGCAGGCATGACAACGGTTACAAGTAATACTGCTGCTGTCGCTGCGGCGATCGCGGTCGATTTAATCAGCTTGGCTGTTGATGGTAACTCTCTGTCGGTAGGTATATTAGTATTTTCCATGATAATTATGTGCTTTAGTTTAATTTTAAGATGCGAAATAGCCAGTCATTTGGTATCCCATGAGCAGGAATCCCAGCATCATCAACAAGACATTGGCGTTGTAGGCATGGTGGAGAAAACTCTTCGATTTGCGCCAATAAGAGATAGCAATTAAAATTGCCCCCAGTGCTAAAAGCTGCCCGACCTCAACACCGATATTAAAGAAGATCAGATTGAATAATAATCCATCGGAAGGTAGGTCGTATTCGAGAATTTTGGTCGCCAAACCAAAACCATGAAACAATCCAAAGACCAGCGTCGCCACTTTCGGATTTGGTTGAAAACCAAACCACCGCTGGAAGGCACCCATGTTATCGAGGGCTTTATAAACAATCGAAAACCCAATAATGGTATCGATAATATAGGCATTGATGCCGATTTTGAACAATACGCCAGAGAGCAGGGTAATTACATGCCCCACAGCAAACAAGGTGACGTACTTAGCGACATCTTCGCGCCGATATAGATAAAAGATTACCCCAAATAAAAATAACAGATGATCGTAGCCCGTCATCATGTGTTTGGCACCCAGATAGATAAAGGGGATGGGCAGCACGCCCGTACTTTCCTGGATGTAGCCCTTATCGCCAGAAGTTACACCGTGGGCGATCGCTTCGGGACTCATGCCCAAAATTGTTGCTAAAATCATTGCCAAGCCTATTAAGGCAAAGAAATATCTCTTGTGTTTGAATAGTTGAATAAATTTAATCATTAGGTTTGTTTGCACCTCCTATATAGTGATTCCGTTGAGAGCCGTCGTAATTTTCGATCGCAAGGCGAAGTCGAACAAGCATTGCCAAACAGTTTGCCAAAGTAGGGATGAAATCGAGGTGAAATGCGAACTGTTTTGGTACGATTGCCTATGGTACGCTAAGGGAAAGATCTTGTGGTTAATTTACCGATCGATCCTCTGTCCTGCTGAAGCGGCAGAAGCTATGCGAACAGGGAAAGGTAATTAATAATTATTGAGCTAGAGATCGATGCGAATTTTGCTGGTGGAAGATGAAACAGATTTAGGCATGGCGATCGAGCGGGTCTTGGTAAGTGAGAAATATGTGGTAGATTGGGTGACTGATGGCGCACAGGCATGGCATTGTCTCGAAAGTCAGTGGACAGACTACACTGTGGCGATCTTCGACTGGCTGCTACCCAAACTATCTGGACTGGAGTTATGTCAGCGGCTGCGGTTGCGTCAAAACCCCTTACCCGTGTTGATGCTAACTGCCTTGGGTCAGCCGGAGAAACGCATAGCTGGATTGGATGCTGGTGCCGATGATTATTTGGTCAAGCCCTTTGTGATGGAAGAGCTGCTAGCAAGGCTGCGGGCACTGCAACGCCGATCGCCCCATATTCAACCGCAAACGCTGACGGTGGGGTCATTTACCCTAGATTATGCCAACAATGCCCTATGTGTTGGACTCACCCCACCGCTGCAAACGATTCCGTTAACCATCAAGGAATTTCAAATCCTGACATATCTGATGCAAAATTCCGATCGAATCGTCGCTGGGAGCAAGATTCGGCATCAACTCTGGGATCTCAATGAAGAGCCAATTAGTAATGTTGTCGCCGCGCAAATGAGGTTGTTACGGCGGAAGCTAGCCGCCTATGATTGCCATTGCCCGATCGAGACGATTCCCAGTCAAGGCTATCGATTTAACACTCAGCCATGAATACTTATCAATTATTTCGCCGCAGTCGGATGCGGTTAGCACTTTCCTATGCAGGGGTAATGGCGGTGATTCTGAGTCTAGCTGGATTTAGTATGTATCGGTTTCTGATCCAATCTAACTGGGAGGCGATCGAACGGGAAATGGAGTCGATCACGGGTACATTACATGACAGTCTAAAACCGATGTTGCCCTCATCCGAAAATCCAACAGCTATTCTACAGCGGATTTTACCCGAACTTTGTTTAACCAAGCAGCCTTGCCATGTCAGCCCCACCTTAATTCAGCGACATACAACCGGAATTAGCGATCGCAACACCTACTATATTCGTCTGTTTGATCGTCAAGGTCAGATTCTCGCCTTTTCACCCAGTAAAATCAGCGCAGAACTACCTCAAAGTCTCACCACCGCTCCGTGGCAAACCTTCAAAAGTGCCCAGGGCATTCGCTATCATCAGTTCACGATCGTCTTACACAGTCATGATATCCAGCATCAGCACGATCTAAATGACACTCAACCCACTTGGGGTTATTTACAAATCGGGCGGACATTGACAGCTTTTGATGCGGAAGTAAAACGGCTCGAACTAATTTTGGCGATCGGCTTTCCGATTGCGTTAGTGTTAATTGCCGTCTCTAGTTGGTGGCTCTCGAAATTGGCGATGCAGCCGATTTATCAGTCTTACCAGCAGCAACAACAGTTTACGGCTAATGTTGCCCACGAACTGAGATCGCCCTTAGCCAGTCTCTTGGCAACGGTGGAAGCGATCCTCCGCCTACCGCCATCTCAGCAACAGGATATCCCGATGATGCTCCATCCCGTCGAGCGACAGGGTAGACGACTGAGCCATTTGATTACCGATTTACTATTTTTGACCAGTTTGGAACAAAACTCATTAACAAAAACGTTTCAGCCCTGTTGTCTGAACGATGTAGTCAGCGATTTGACCGAAGAATTTTCAGAATTGGCGACGGCGGCTGACATTCATTTGAAAAGCCAAATGCCGAAGGTTGATATCTATGTGATGGGTGATGAATCACAGCTTTATCGTCTCGTCTCCAATTCAATCGCCAATGCCATTCAGTACACTCCAGCGGGCGGGGCTGTGAATGTCAGCTTAACATTGGCAGATCGGACGGCATCGATCGCGATCGCAGACACCGGAATTGGCATCGCACCTAGCGCACAAACCCGAATTTTCGAGCGGTTTTACCGAGTCGATAGTGATCGGGCGCGTAAAACTGGCGGCACGGGTTTAGGATTGGCAATAGTCCAAGCGATCATCCAACGTCATCAGGGACAAATTACCGTCAAGAGCGAACTTGGCAGCGGGAGTTTATTCACCATCCGTTTACCAGTCGGCAATTACCACTAGAAATCCTGATAATTCTACCTGAATTGTCGTAGCCTCCAACCTAACAGTAAGCCAGTGCCAACCAATAAAACGCCAGTAAAGCCGTAGGGGGCGTTGAACTGCAATGTAAATAGAATACCCCCTAACATCGCCCCTCCAACTTGTCCGAGGCTATTGGCGGTATTTTGAATGCCTAATACTATTCCCGTATGTTGACTGCCTCGTTTGGAAATCAGCGCAATTAGGTTTGGGGTAATTAACGCCATCCCGAATGCTAATATAGCGACCACTCCCAGGACAATTGGTAGCGATCGCGCCATTACTAACAGCAAGACACCAATGCCCATTAGTGTAAATCCCAGTCCAACTTGAGCGATCGAACTCACATACCGAGTCAAAAAACTCACGGCAACGATCTGAAAGACTGTCATCACTCCACCACATACCATGAACACATAGCCTGTTTGGATCGGGCTATATCCTAATTTGTCTTGAGCCTGGAGTGCAAAAACGACTTCAAACAGCGTAAGTCCAAACTGGGAGATCGTGGTTAAACCCAATAGCATTAATAGTGGTTTACCAAGCCTTTGCCAATTTAGTGGTGGTTGTTGATCTGCAACTGTACTCGTCGATCTCGATGACAACGATTCTGGTAGCCAGCGGAAAGCGACGAGTAGTGTTAAGAACATCAAAGCCGCAGTGAGAAAGAATGGCGGAGCATAGTTTTCAATTTTGAGATCGAAAAGACCAAAGGTGAAATATAGGTCTTCACGAGTTGTCAAACCGCCGAAAGCTGGGCCAACAATTGCTCCCAAACTTGCGGCTGTACCGACCAAAGCCATGCCCTTGGCTCGATCGCCTTCGGTCGTGATATCAGCAACATAAGCCGTAGCCGCAGGCAACATCGCGGCGGATAGAAACCCACCGAGTGCCCGCGCTACGTACAGCATTGTCACTGAGGAGGCAAACCCGAATAGGAGTTGGGCAACGGCGGAACCAGCGATGCCGAGCAAGATTAACGGTCGTCTGCCGACTCGATCCGACCATTGCCCCCAAAACGGTGAGGCAATTAATTGTAGTAAGGCGTAAATGCTGGTTAAGAAGGTAGTGTGCATCGCGATCGTTTCACGCGGAACTGCTGCTGAATGTAGATGGCTGAAGAAAAAAGGCAATACGGGTAGACTCACTCCGAAGCCGATCGTGACTACGAATAAACAAACAAGTAATAGGAATAGCTTTTTAATCATCTTCCGACTGAATGTCAGGAACTTGAGCGACTGAGGGCGATAGATCGAAGTTGTGCCAAGTACCACGCCAGTTCAGTTTGAATTTAAGCCGAGTCCAAGTGGGCGGGAGATGGGGATTCGCGACAGGGGAATTTTCGGTCAGTTGGATACCTGCAAAGCCGAATACCACTGCTTGCCAGACACCGCCTGCTGAAGCCGCGTGAATGCCGTCGGCGGTATTACCGCGAGTATCTTCAAGATCGACTGTGGCTGCCTGCATAAAGTTTTTATAGGCATCTGCTGTTTTGCCGAGGGTTGCAGCAAGGATCGCATGAATGGCGGGACAAAGTGACGATCCATAGGTGCTGTCAGTGCGAGGTGCATAATAATCCCAGTTCTTTTGGAGGACATCACCTGGGAATTCTGGCGTGTCACGCATCAGGTAGAGGAGCATCAACACATCGGGCTGCTTGAGTACCTGTGTCTGATTCGTTTCGTCCATACCCAGCACAGCTTGAATCGATCGAGTGCGTGGTTCGTAGTTGCTCAAATTGATATCCTTGAGTTGGAAAAAACCATCGAATTGCTCGATCGGCCCGATGTCAGCATCGTTAGGGATGTAAATCTGAGCGACGATCTCGTGGCAGCGTGTCAGTTGTTCTGGCGTGATCTTCAGTCTTTGTGCCAGTTCATCTGCCCGATCCGAAAACTTGCGCTGCAACCATTGATAAACGGCAATCGCCTTTTCTAGATGCCACTGCACCAGCCGATTGGTATAGGCATTGTTATTAACCAACTCGTGGTATTCATCGGCTCCGATCACCCCGCACAGTTCGTATCGTTCGTGTCTGGCATTCCATTCGACTCGACTCATCCAGAAGGTGGCAGTGTCGAGAATGATTTCGGCTCCGTAGTCGCGCAGCCAGATGTCATCGCCCGTGGCTTGCCAGTATTGCCAGACAGCATAGGCAATGTCAGAACTGATATGAATTTCGCGATCACGGCACCAGATCCGCGTAGCTTCCGCATAGGGGTCGTCCAAAATCGACCAGCGGGGGGTCATCTCATCGCCAGTGGCGGCACTTTCCCAGGCAAACATGGCTCCTTGATACCCACTATTTGCTGCTTTGCGCCGCGCTCCAGCTAGGGTGTGATAACGGTAGGTCAATAAGCTGCGGGCGATCGCGGGTTGCGTCAAGGTGAAAAAGGGCAAGATAAATATTTCTGTATCCCAAAAGACGTGCCCCCGATAGCCCAATCCCGACAGCGTTTTGGCGGGAACGCTGACTCGACTATTATCGGTGCATTCACCCATGATGTGCGAACAGGCACCGATCAAGAGTTGAAACAGGTTGTAGCGAACTGCCAACTGAGCCTGAGTATCTCCCTCAATTTCAATATCGCTTTGCTGCCAAAATTCTTGCCACGCCTGCTGATGTGCGTCGAGCAGTACCGGATAGGATGGCAGATGAGCCAATTTAGCTTGAGCCGCTTGAACTGGTCGTTCCATATCCTGGGACGTAAACAGCGTCACGACCTTTTCTACCCCGACGGTTTGCCCTGCTGTGGCAATAAATGTAGTTCTCAAGGTGGGATAGTCGAGCGGATTTGTCACCTGCACGATCGCATCGGTGCCAACCGCAGTCATTTTAGCGGCCATGCCGAGTTCGATCCCAGAAGTGCGGGTGCGAAGCTGGAGCCAAACTCCTTGCTTCATCTTGCCTCGATTTAGTTGCTCCCAGTGATCGAAGCCGTTATTATCGGGATAAGCATTAATGCTAGATTGAATCTCAATCGTGCCACTGAAATCGACAGGTGTAATCTGGAACCGCAGTCCTAACACCTGATGATCTGCCAAGCTGGTAAAACGATCGAACCGTAAGTCTACTGTATTTCCAATCGGGCTGCGCCAGCGGATCGATCGACTCAAAATCCCGTGCTGTAAGTCTAGCTGCCGCTCATATTGGAGGACTTCGCCTCGGTCGAGTCGAAACCGCTCTCCATTGATGATGATCGTTAATGACAGCCAATCAGGACAATTTGCCAGTTCGGTATAAACCCCAGGCACATCGTCATACATCCCATGTACTAAGGTCACTGGTAACGCATCGGGGTAGCCTTCTTCAAAGCTGCCTCGCGTTCCTAAATAACCGTTGCCGATCGTAAAGACGGTTTCTCTAGCCCGCAACTTCACTGGGTCGAATTCCGGTTCGATTAGCGTCCAGTCTGTATAAAGCAGATCGCGAGTTGAAATGTTCGTTGAAGTTGGGTGTGAGCGAGATTGTACTTGAGGCTTAGAGGGTGATTGAGTCATGGCTGAAGATCCCGATACAGAACAAAAGTAAGAGTGAGATCGCAAGACAATACGGGTTATTTCAAGTTTCGCTGTTCGGGATAACCCAGCATCTGACGACGAGCCAGGTAAAGGATCAGTGGTGGCAAAACGATCCACTGAATGACGGCGAGGGAACTCATCCCTAGCATCGGTACTGCCAGAACTGGCACCCCATAGACTTTAGAAACATTGACTCGATAGGTTTCGATGACGAGGGTAATTAGTAACCCGATACTGGTAAACAAGAACGTCAATTTCCAGGTGGGATGAAGCACCCAATTTTGCGAACGAACTAGCGTACTTACAACCCAACTACAGACCAGAATGATGACCCCATCGCCGAAGGAGCAGTGAGTCAAGTCTCTAACCTTGTCGGCTAAAGAAGGACTTCCGTAGAACTCGTAGTAGGGAGCCTGCCAAACTTCGTAAACAAAGTTGAGCAAAAAGCCAAACAGAAACAGATTTGTTTCTGGTGCTGCTAGCATCTGGACGATTCTCTTAGACATAAACCCCTACTCCGCACACATTATGGTGACGCGATCTCGTTGGCGTAAGCCTACCGTTAGGCACAGTGCTACCTCCATCGGGTTGCCATCGGATCGACTTTAAAACTAAATTCTGAGAAAGTTATGAGGGCTGTCTCGTTGGCGGAGCCTCTCTCCTGGAGCATCGTTCACGGCATCCATCCGAACACATGACAAACCACGATGCAAGCACCAAACATGACGATCGTGCCGATCGTATTTTTAATAACCTTGGAAATGCTGAGTAGATTTGCTGAAGTGTCTTCAGTGGCTTGAGTTTCGGATTCTGGGTGATGCATTATGATTTACTCCTGCAAAGTTAAAACTTTACTTACTGAAATACCGAAGATAGCTGTCAAAGTCCAAAGTCATTTATCATCATCCAACCATCATCCGGCTGCTGACACCATCAGTCGTGCGTCCGCTCATTTCGCTCGGATAAACACGATAGATCGCCACTACTTCTGCCCGTCCCCACGAGTCGATCCAAGTTCGATTAATAGCAGGAGTAAGTGTTGGATTTTGCTCTTTAATTAATTTCGTAACCCGTTCGATTTCCGATCGATCTGTCAGACGTTCGGCTCGACCCTTCACCATTACGCTCCGCCAATGCGAGGAGTCATGTACTTCTTCAACCTGCAAGCAGATTTCTGGATGTACGTCCATGCCATAAGTTTTGATACCTTCAGTGGTAAATAGATAAATATCTGAGTCTTCGAGATAATAATGCATTGGGATCGTGTAGGGTTTTCCTTCATAGATAAAACCGAGATGACCATAGCCTACTTTGTGTAGTAATTTACGCATTTCTTTTCCACTCATTTTATCGATATTTAGCATAATTATTCTCTCTAATGGAAAAAATGAATCATTTATGGCAAAACTCATTTAAACGCTTTAACTAAAGCCTCAAATTGCACCCGTGGTGACTTATCATGAGGCGTTACGGGCGGGATCTGACGATCGATCCCCAAAAATTCATAAACTGCCATCTGAGCCGCTCGTACCGAATATTCGACCGTAAATACAACATCATCGGGAATTTCGACAAACTGACTGATGAAGGCGAGGTTCTTCGAGCTACGCGGGATCGGCAACGGTCGATCGGTATCTAAACGCGGCATAAACATACTAGTGATATACGGCATTCGGCAAGGAATGCAGTTGGCTGATGCTACAGTGTCCAAATCGAAGCGGAGATGACCGCAGAGTTCTTGCAGAATTTCAGCACCATTACACTCATCCATTGGTTTGGGGATAAAATTACCTACTCGATCGGGAAATAGCGCATATCCCCAAAACACCTGAACATCAGCAGGTTGGTCGATAAAATGGGGTTGATGGGCGAGGACGATCGACATCAACCAGTTAGAGTCTTTAAAGGTGACGAGTCCGCCAGTTCCTGGTTGATTGCTACTAAATTCGATCGTCTTGTCAAAAAATGCCGGATTTTGTAGCGTGACGGTGAAAGATTCCCAGCAAGACTCGGCAATACTGCTATTGAAAGCCGCTGGATTTCCGAAATCTGGGTTTTCCGCCGCCAGCTTTTCCCACAGATGCCAACTGGTGCAATCCGGTTTAGTTAGTTTCTGGGGCGCACTCGTCATCGAACCCAAGCTTGAGGCATCAGTCATCGAGCCATTCTGGAGAAAAACCAGGTCGCCGTCTTTAACCGCGATCGTTTTGCTGCTACCATGCCGCTGATAATGAATACCTGTCACCAGCAACTTACCCGCTTCCTGGCGGCGGTCGAGATCCGTTACCTTGCTCCCCAGGATGAAATGAACGCCTTGGGCTGCCAGCCAAGTCTGCAAGGGACGAACCAATGAATCGTACTGATTGTAGATCGTGCGCTTCACCCCCGCGAGGGTTTCGATCCGCGAGAATTCCATCATGAAGCGGTGCAAGTACCGCTTGAATTCAACTGCACTGTGCCACGGCTGGAAGGCAAAGGTAGTCGCCCACATATACCAGAATTCAGTCTCAAAAAATTCTGGGGACAACCAATCGGTGATACAACTAGCACCCAACTCATCTTCATCCTTCAGACTGAGCTTTAGCAATTCCTGCCGATCTTGCATCGAAAAGCCCATCGAACTGACAGGGACTTTTGCCCGACGACGATCGACCAAACGCGCCAAGGAATTGGATTTGTGTTGCTGATTGAACTCCATCGTTTCATCAAATACCGTTTTCTCAGGTGAACTCAGGGAGGGAATCGACTCGAACAGATCCCAAGTGCATTCGTAATTGTCTGTGGTCAACATTCGTCCCCCCCGCAGTGAATAGCCATCTGTCGGGTTCCCCGCTCCATCCAAACTTCCGCCCAGGAGGGGCTTTGCTTCGAGGATAAAAATATTTCCGCCAGTAAGTCCGCCGTCGCGAATCATGAAGGCTGCGGCTGCCAAAGAGCCGATTCCACCACCCAGCAAATATGCTTTAGATTCCTTACTCATGTCAATTAACTCTCCAAAAAGCTTGATTTAATTATGTTTTAAATTTCCGCTGCGGCTGCGGCATCTACTAATCTGAGTGGTTGTCGGTTAGTTTGCTGAGTGAATTAGTTGCATCCGATCTAAATCATATTCAGCGATGCCAACTAGTACGACCACTGCCAATTCAGAATCTCAGGCATATCCTCTCCATGTTTTACGATGTAATGCCTGTGTTCGATCAGTTTGTCGCGGAGAAGCTGTTGTGCGTGGGCACCGATCGATTGGAGTTGTGGGAGTCGATCGATAACATTCTGCGCGAGATGAAAGCGATCGAGGTCATTAAGCACCACCATATCGAAGGCTGTTGTTGTAGTTCCTTCTTCCTTGTACCCGTGCACATGCAGATTATGGTGATTGGTGCGGTGACAGGTGAGGCGATGAATCAACCCAGGATAGCCATGATAGGCAAACACGATCGGTTTATCGCGGGTAAAGATACTATCAAAATTTCGATCGCTCAAACCGTGCGGATTTTCGCTGGAAGGCTGAAGTGTCATCAGATCGACGACATTGACCACGCGGATTTTTAAATCGGGAAAGTGTTGACGTAAGAAATCAACTGCTGCTATGGTCTCAAGCGTTGGCACATCTCCAGCACAAGCCATCACCACATCGGGTTCGCTGCCTCTGTCATTACTTGCCCAGTCCCAAATTCCAATCCCAGCAGTACAGTGTTTGATAGCAGCATCCATGTCGAGCCACTGTAATTCGGGCTGCTTGCCAGCAATAATCAGATTTACATAATTACGACTCCGCAAACAGTGGCTAGTTACCGAGAGCAACGTATTGGCATCGGGTGGTAGATAAACACGAATCACGCTTGCTTTCTTATTGACAATGTGGTCGATAAATCCTGGATCTTGATGAGAGAAACCGTTGTGGTCTTGTCGCCAGACATGAGAAGTAAGTAAGTAGTTAAAAGAAGCAATCGATCGCCGCCAAGAAATGTCATGAGTGACTTTCAACCATTTAGCATGTTGATTGAACATTGAGTCAATGATGTGAATAAATGCTTCATAGCATGAGAAGAAGCCGTGGCGACCTGTTAAAAGATAGCCTTCTAGCCAGCCCTGACACATGTGTTCGCTCAAGACTTCCATTACCCGACCATCTGTGGCAATATGGTCGTCCGTCGGCAGGATCTCGGCAGTCGAAACGCGATTGGTCACTTCCAAAATCGCATTCCAACGATTTGAGTTATTTTCATCGGGACTCATCACTCGAAAATTGCGACTGTCCAGGTTTAACTTCATCACATCTCGCAAAAACTCCCCCATGATGCGGGTTGGCTCTGCGGTAATCGTGCCCGGTTTCGGAACTTCAACCGCATAGTCCTGAAAGTTTGGCAGCTTCAGATCTTTGAGCAAAAGCCCGCCATTGGCATGAGGATTAGCCCCCATACGGTGATCGCCCTTCGGCGCGAGTTCTGCCAACTCTTCCAGCAATTTCCCGCCGACATCAAACAGTTCTTCTGGCTTATGGCTCTTCATCCAGTCTTCCAACAGTTTGATATGCTCGGGCTTGCTAACGAATTCGGTTAAAGGCACCTGATGAGCGCGAAACGTATTTTCAATCGGAATTCCATCCACAAACTTGGGTCCCGTCCATCCCTTGGGAGTTTTCAGCACAATCATCGGATGTCGAGGACGCTTTGAGCAGCCATTGGTGCGGGCATCTTGTTGAATTTCTCGGATCTCATCAATGACAAGATCCAGGGTTGCTGCCATCTGTTGGTGCAAGATTTCGGGGTCGTCTCCCTCGATAAAATAAGGCTTGTAACCATAGCCCGTCAGTAGGCTTTCTAGTTCCTCGGGGTCAATCCGCGCCAATACTGTCGGATTGGCGATTTTATAGCCATTCAAATGCAGAATTGGCAGGACGGCACCATCGCGGGCTGGATTCAGAAACTTGTTTGAGTGCCAACTGGTTGCCAAAGCTCCAGTTTCAGCTTCTCCATCGCCAACGACGCAGCAAACTACAAGATCGGGGTTGTCGAAGGCAGCACCATAGGCATGAAGCAGTGAGTAGCCTAACTCCCCGCCCTCATGGATGGAGCCAGGTGTTTCAGGGGAAGCATGGCTG
>JANNDL010000134.1:0-9021 GCA_031387665.1 Chamaesiphon sp. OTE_75_metabat_95
GCGCTAAAATATAGCGACTGAACCAACCAAACCGCCACCGTTCTGTATGCCAAACCTGCTAAACTTTGAGCGACCGCGCCCAAAACTCCGAACCAAACCAGCCACCCAATTATCCCTACTTCCCACACCTCAACCGCCCACAGAGCATAGAGAACCGCCCCAAATAGAACGGGGCGGAAATCCCCGTAAAATCTCAAAATTACGGGGCGGGTTGCCTCTGCATTTGGCGATCGACTATGACAAGTTAACGCCAACTGAACAAGCAAAATGGGACGCGGGAATGTGGGGAAGTATTCAACTAAAAAATGATCGAGGTAATGAATACTATGTGACCCGTTGGACAGATCCAAATACAGGGGTTAAGCGATCGAACAGATTAGGTCGAACCTATGATGAAGCGATCGCCAAACTTAAGTTATTAACTCACCCAATTTAGATATAATCGCCCTAATCACTAGGGCAATTTTTTATGAAGCGTGAATATATTTATCAATTCCCGATTCGGGTAAGTTTGCGGAAATGGGGACTATCGATCGACATTCAAAAGCCGATCGTTCGCAGAGTCTCAACGGAATCCATCTCAATCTTCCTAAATTTCTTTGACGATTGACTTTACCAGTCCATCCCCTCCGGTACCTCTTCACAGCGGGGACATTTAGAGATCGCACTCTTTGATAATCCCACCTGGCGCGCGATCGATCTCACCGACATTCCCTCTAATCTGAGTTGGTTGATTCGATCGCAACTATCCGCAATTTTCCCGCCCACAGGACGACCGAATACTTTGTTCTTAGCCCTGGCGTTAGCGATGCCCGACTTAATCCGCTCTTTGAGCAAATCCCGCTCGAACTCTGCCAGCGTCGCCATAATACTCGCGATCATTTTCCCGTGGGGAGTCGATAAGTCAAACTGGAATCCATTCTGAGCGATGAGGGATACCCCCCACGATTGGAGCTGGGTGAGTGTGTCGATGAGGTCGATAGTCGAACGTCCCCAGCGCGTCAGTTCGGAAACCAAAATAATATCGATCGACCTAGCCCGCGCAAGTTCAATAACTCGCTTTCGCTCCACTCGATCCAGCTTTGCCCCCGAACCAGTCTCTCGATAAATCTGCACCACATCATAATCACAACGATCGGCATAAGCTTTAAGTTCGTCCGACTGTCGATCGCATCGCTGATCGTGAGTTGACACTCGACAATAAATAGCCGCTCGAAGCTGTCCACTTTTACCCCCTGAATCTTCCACGCTGTAACCCGCTCCCCACGGTGGCATTTTCCGCGTCCACCAAACCAAGTGTTTGAATGGACATCTCCCACCTATGATTCCCCCTAATTTGGACATTCCGCTCAGGGCCTCAACAGATCTGCCCGTATTTCATCCCGATTTATCACCAGATTGGCTGAAATAGATAGCAGTAATTCTGGATGTGATATGTACGAATTTCTGACTGTGGGATTGGTTGCGCTTGCTGGTGGCATGGGAGTAGTCGATCGGGTCAACGCCGATCCAGCTCCAAGGGACAACTATTCGATCCAGTTCACTGGAGCAACAGAGTCGAAAGTGCGTGGATCGATCGTCTGGACAGATGCCAGAAACCCAAACAAGCCCAACTACATGGAGACTGTAAACGGCATTTCAGCCGCAACCATCACACTGAATCTTCCCGCTGGTTCGATCGTCTCTGCTACTGGGTCGAGTGATGTCTTCAAACCTGTCACCATCAAAATATTCCGCAACGGGGATGAATGTGACGATCAGCCGATCGAAGACAAGAGGCTATCTAGTACCAAGTCCTGCACACCATGATCGGACGGCTGCGGAGTTCTACCCGTAGCTGCAACGGGCTGAACTTCGATTTCGATTTCAACTTCATCGACTTCCACCAGTCGATCGACCACATCCGCCAAAATTTGGTGGGCTAGTTGTAACCTCTTCAGATCTACTCCATTCATCTCGAAACGTCCCATAGTAGCTGCCCAAATAATTTATTCAATCTAGGTATAGAGTTCCCCCGAACAATTAGCTGGGAACCATAGAGATGTGGAGAAATTATTTATTCAACTATTTAGAGAGCGCGAACAATGGCAGAACCAACATTACAAGAAATTTTCGGCGCGGGTGCGACTCAGGATGCAACCACGATTACAATCCTCAAAGCCAATCTACCAATGACTGCCTCAGCGACAAATCGGGGCGAGCAGATTTTTGCCGCGATCGTTAAAAAGGCATCGACCAAGTTAACCGCTACTGAATTCTCCACCAACGGCGATCAGTCAATCACGATCGCCACTGGTTTTGATAGTCTGGTTTATCGGACGATCGGCACAGTCCAAGAGACTCTACTACAGACTCAGTTAACCCTTAACTTTGCCAAAGTCCAGACTAGTAGCGGCATTACGCCTGACGACTACTAATGGCTAAAAAATGTTTTTACCTTACCTGGGTTGATTGTGGTGGAACTCCAGGTAGTGCTTTTGTTTGTGCCGAAGACTTGGCTTACTTACCTGGAGGTGGTTGTGGGGGCGGGTATTTTTCATCCGTAAGCAATAATTACACAGCGGGTACCGCGTCTGAGCAATCAGGATCGTTTGTACAGGTTTCAATGGTTAATTGTCCAGGGTGTATCCCTGGCTACGATCCAGATCCGCCGTGTGACTGCATCAATGGCGGGTGTGTCCCAAAAACTACCTACGGCACCCCTGGCGTGTTCCCCAATATCGCCGCTTGTGAGGCGGGGTGTGCCAAGAATTCCAACTGCACTGGGGAATGTGTCGATCCCGCTGAAATTGCGGCACATAGACAAGCTCTCAACACACTTCAATCAAAATTCTGTAGATAAATCGTGAGTAGTATTCCTGGACTAACAGCACAGGCTAACAGTATCGCCGGATGTACGCCGCAAGATTGCTGCGAGCAAATTGCCGCACTGAGGGCTGATGTGGGTAGTCTCAGAGCACAGCAGGCTGAGATCTACCGAAATCTGGGAAGAATAGAATCGTTTATGTACGGGTTGGAAGGCGAGATCGCTAGAGTCCGACAAGATCTGATTGCTTTAACTTTTAGCATTGCTGCATTGGTAGCAATAGTCGCAGCTCCATTAATTGCGGCAGCTCTTGCAGGTATTACGGCTCTGATCTCTTCGCTGAGTGCGTCAGTTGCTGGAGTAATAGCCAGCATTGGAGTTATCCAAGGTGAATTTGTAGTAGTTCAAGCTCAGGTGGGAGGTGCGATTGTGCTAGCTAGCGGCGCACAATCTACCGCCATTGTGGCTTCAGGTACCGCCGCTGCCGCGTTAGCCCTAGCGACAACGGCTAATGCAACTGCAATAAGTGCTAGTGGTTTAGCCATTGGTGCCGCTGGAACGGCAGGGGCGGCGATCGTCACAGCAGGGGCAGCAGTCGCCACAGCCAACAGTTTAGGAGCTAGATTGCCACCACTCGAAGTAAAAGCTGATACAGCTCTAGGACAGTCAGGAACAGCCTTAAGTGAGGTACGAGGAACTCAAGCTCAACTAGAAACAGTTCGAGGTCAAGTAGAGCAAGTTTACGCTGAGGTGGGAGCAGTTAGACAGCAGCTAGATGTGAAGTTCAATGAAGTCCGCACCGAGCTAGACATAAAAATCGCTCAAACCACAGGGGAAATTGTACTAGTCAGGAATACAGTAAATGCTCAAGGTCAAAGAGTAAACCAGTTAGGGGGGCAAGTAAATACACTGACGGGCAAGGTGACGAACCTAGAGAGTAGACCTAGCGGTCAAACTGGAGCACAAGGAGCACCAGGACGAAATGGTCAAAACGGCACTAACGGCGCAAATGGACAACCAGGACGAAATGGTCAAAACGGCACTAACGGCGCAAATGGACAACCAGGACAGAATGGTCAAAATGGGGCAAACGGCTCCAATGGACAACCAGGACAGAATGGTCAAAATGGGGCAAACGGCTCCAATGGACGACCTGGACAGAATGGTCAAAATGCAGCACCAGGTGTAAATGGACTAATTGGCAGAAATGGTACAAACGGTGCAAATGGCGCAAATGGCGTAAACGGCACCAATGGAATCAATGGAGCACCAGGAACAAACGGAGCACCAGGACAAAACGGCAGAGACGGAAGAGACGGAGTAACCACAATTATCCAAGGAGCTAACGTGAACCCAGGCAACGAAAGACAAATTCTCAACTTACTCAACTCTTTACCCGCAACTCTTATCGGAAATCAGGCGTTTAGAGACGCGGCTGTTGAGGATGCAGCAAAAGGATCCTGTCAAAGCTCCCAACCTGGAGGATGTCCTGGCGGTAGTGCCGATCAGATTGGCAGGCTCGGCGGAATCTTGAATGGAGTTAGTGCCGGAGTTGGAGTGCTTAACAATGCGGTACTAGGCACGGTAACAAGCACTCTTAATATAATTAATACAAAATTAGGCGGTCAAATTGTTGGCGGGTTAAGCGCATGGTCAAAGGGGATTGCGGATGTGGTTAATAAATCACAAATATTAAATGTATTGACATACATTAGTGTTTTGCATAATGCCTACATGTTATCTAATGCGTTGAGTCAGACCTTATTTAGTGCGGTAGGAAATGCTCTGTCAGCACTAGGGTTGAAAGATACTAGTACAGACCCAAATGGTACACCATTTGATATTGCGAAAATAGTAAATGATTGGACTGAAACATTCTTTAAAACAATCTTTGGCGTTGAGACTGTTAATGGTATTAAGGCTGACTGGAAAAAGTACAGCCGAATTTATCAAGCAGCAGCACAACTTCTGTCATCTGTACAATCAATTGGACACTCAATTCTCGGTGCTTTAGAAGTAGTAGGCTCCCATGTTGCAAAAATAGGTAACGCCCTGCAAAAGTTCCGCGTAGTCAGCGAGAAAGCCTTCACATGGATGAATCCTACTCCATCATTTCAGAATCGATTCTTAACCGGATTACAGACAGCGCAAACAGTTGTCTCGCAAGTCGATCAAGTGGCAAGCGAAACACTATCAATCCAAGAGCAAATCACCCAGATCCAGACAAACACCACTGATCTACAAAAAACTCTCAGTCAGGAACCAAATAGCACACAAGCCACACCAACGCCTGAAGCCGTGAAAGTCAAAGAAACCGCAGCAGAGGTTAAAGCCGCCAGCGTATCCCCTGCAATCCCTGAAACAGCAATTCCTAAACCAGATTAATTACTATGCCATTACCTGAAGGTTTTAGCGCGGCGGAGCATCTTCAAGATGTGATCATGAAGACTCAAAATAAAATCGTGCGTACCGAATTTAAAGACGTGGGCGACGATGATTGGGAAAAGGATATTGTGACTCCCAGGGCATCGTTAAGAGTGGCTTGTACCCATGAGGAAGCCGATTCGATCGATATGACCATCTTACGATTATGGTTATTCTTTGGCATTCTCAGAAAAGCCCAAGATTTCCATCCCGCTATCTTTGGTATTCCATCTACCAGCTTCCAGGAAACCACCCGCTATTATCCACAAATTCACCTCTACTTTGAAGAGAAATTCAGTGAAGCCGAAACGGGATACAAGCCGTTACGCTCTCAGATTAGCCTACGGTTAATGGGAGAGACTACCGAGACGTTAACTAGTGCTGAAGTGCTAATTATTGCGAATAAGATTAAAACACTATTCGCCACTACGATCCCGTTTTTCTGGAAGCGCGGGAAGAAATTGTATAGTTACATTGACCAAGCAAAAGGATATTACTTTCAGATACTAGCCTTTGATGAAACACAAGCAAAAAAAATTATCGAGCAAGTTTTGGATATTCGTAGTCACACACCTACATGGAAATTATTAAATACCAAAGAAAACTCAGAACCTACTACTTCTTACCCGACAATTCCGGTTACAAAAACAATTTTAGGAAAACCGTATAAGCAACCCCGTCGTAGACCTGTCGGTAATGTGTATTTTCGGGCTGCTACACTGCACATTTATGGCAAGCCCAGTCCGGTGGTACTAGTGGACCCAGATCGTCGATATGCGACCTCGATCGTCCGCTAGGCTCGTCTGAACTCGTCCAAGTTTCTGGGGATTTAAAGCATAACCCCTATAGGGGGTTGTCCTGGTAATTGTTAGGTGTACAGTCACTTACGGGCACGTTGATCGAACAACCATCAAATCAAATTAATGTCCAAACGTTTAACAGCCGCTCAACTGACCCGAAGAGCAACATTAGCCCGCGCAAGAGAAACCGCAATCGCGGCGCGAGTACCTTCCACAACCACAACGGTTCGTAAACGATCTCTCCAAAAATTTGTATATAACAGCTATTCTTTTACTGGAACTGGCGGTGCGTCCCAACTGTTTGGAGTGCAAGCTAGTGACAAAGCTGTTCTGTATTTTGCCCCAGGCGGAGACGCTGATATCACGGCAAAACTCGGATTACGGCGACCTGGCGCAGTAACGGATCCTGTCGCAACAAAAGGAAAAGGCTTTAAGCCAGCTCGCGTATCGATCATGGTTGGAGCGACCACTCCAACAGCTAGCACAACTCCATGGGGATCGCGAGTAATCAAGTACTCAGCCGCTACGGGTGGCACCTCGCAAGCACATTACATATCCCCGATCTGTGCTGATGGTACGTCCACTTTCCCAGAAGTCAATGATAAGGCAACTGCTTTGTATATTGGACTCTTGGCTCGTGGTGCTACTGGCGGATTGGGCGAACTAGATTATGCTCGATTCTACCTGTTCCCTGAAGAATTCACTAACTCTAAAAACTAGATGAGCGACACTTTTGAAGAATTTTTGGCTACGCCGATTATCATCCAGCCTGGGATGAACGAGGCTGATTTTCAGTACGAACTAGTGAAAATGAATGCCAGAGCAAGCGCGACGGCTGAATTTGTGAGGGGAGAACTGGAGCCAGAAGATTACTTCGAGGTGTTAGCCGATTGCGGTATCAATATCGATACCGCTCTAGCAGACTGGAGTTCGGGCATATCCTACAACAAATAGAATGAGCAGACCAATATTAGAGCTGCAAAATAGCTCGAACTGGGATCGGCTCTGGGACTATTCGACTACAGCGGCACCAGTACCGGATCGACCTAGCTACACGCTGGAAATCCCCACGATCGTTCTGCCATTCCAACTTGAGGGTAATATTATTGCGATATCTGCCACCTCCAGCACGGCTAAACCGAGCTGGAGGGTCGCAGGCAGAGTCGCCAAAAAGATCCAAACCGGAATCACGATCGGCGGGGTGCCAGATGTCAGCGTTAGCGATGGTAGGCGGTTGTATTTAAACCAGATTAATTTATTTAGGTTTACGCCTTTAACCGCGACTTACGCGCTGGAAATCACTCCAGCCTATTACCTGACTCAGATTAGTTTATCGCTGTGGGTTTACACCGGAGTTGACAGCGACACCGTGACAAACCAACTGAACCGGATCGAGTTCGCGGTAGATGAGATAAATCGCTAATGATTAACTGGCTCCCACCTATCCCGCTAACTGGTCGCGTAGCCTTCCCTGGTCTATTTGACGCTAGAGCTATTTTTATCGCCATAGTCAGCCCTCTAGCCCCCGTGTGGCGCAAGGCTGGGTATCTGCGAGTAGAGGAATTATTTGATGGTGAATATCTGACGGTGAGCTATCAGGCTGTTGACTTTGGCAAGAGTCGAATAGTTATTCCGGCGACATCTTACCGATTGTCGTTTGAGCCTGTCAGAGATTTAATCATTATTTATCCGAATACCACAATTTCAATTTATCCACTCACCCTAGAGGAGTTCAATTTAGTTATGCCTTTATCATCTCCAATGCCTACGACTATTGGCGAAAATCCCATTATTGATAGTATCCCCACTACTTTCTCCGCTCCTCAGTATTTGGCGGCAACCTTGCCAGCGGCTTATCAGGCTTTGCCAGCAAATCCAGCTCGTCAAAGTTTTGCGGTTACAAATACTGGTACGGCTACAGTTTTTCTAAACTTGGACGCACCTACAGCAGCGAATAAACGCCTGCAAGCTATTCCCGCTAACGGTACCTATATTAGTGACTTCAATTATGTTGGGGCATTATTCCTCTGGTCTAGCACTGCTACAGCTCAAGCTTGTGAAGTGCGCGAGTTAATTTAATTAATCGGTGAAATGAAAACACAATGGCTACAATATTTGTCTTATGCGGGATTATTGGGCACTTCGTTGGTACTACAGCTATTCCATCCCGACGGGTTTGCTCTGTTTTGTACCCAGCTCCCAGTCGGAAGTTATCAAAGTCGAGACAGTCGATTAGAGCTACCGCTCAACAGTCCAGTAGTTCCAGTGGAGAAACTTAAATAATGCTGAAACAACCATTTTTAATGTTTGTCATGCCGCTTGATAATACACCTGAACTCAATCGGGGACGATTGATGTTGATGGACTATGAAAAGGGGATTATCGGGCGGTGGGTGGCCACTACTGGCTTAGGTCAGTGGCAGAAGATCGGCGGCTGGAGCAAGCAGGGCGGCGGCGTTTGTCCCGCTACCTATCAATGTAATCCGACATTCTCGAATTACTGGGTAGAGGTGGCACCGCTCGATCGTAAGGGTGTCAAGGGTATCGATGGCGATGCCTACGCGATTACGCCTTTCGAGGTGCGGACTACTGACGGCATTAAGCGATCTGACCTAATGATCCATCGTGATGCAAATGTACCTGGATCGATGGGCTGTATTGTGATGGATGATGAAGAGTTTGAGGATTTCTGTAAGACCTTCAATCTTGAATTGATTGGTCACGAGAAAATTAAGCTCTGGGTCGTTTATCAGTTCTAAATTGAATTAGCACTCTCCTAATTAGAGTACTAACTCAATTGGGTATCAATCGCGGTGCTAGTCGATCGGGCGTGGTAAACTGGAGCTACCGAGAATTTCACCTGCGGTGTTTCTCGAACCGACATCCAAAGTCGAACCAGAATTATGTTCTGATTGTGTGGCTTCAGCCTATGGCTTACTCAAACCACACACCAACTGAAAACCCCATCGCTATAGCTTCGGTGGGGTTTTC
>JANNDL010000157.1:0-34212 GCA_031387665.1 Chamaesiphon sp. OTE_75_metabat_95
ATCAGCAGCTACCAAAAACCCAGCAAGCTGTCAATGAAGCCGAGGTAGCACTGCGTAAATTTAAACAGCAGAATAATGTTGTGGACTTGAACGAAGAAGGCAAGTCAGCAGTTGGGATGATTAGCAATCAATAAACAACGAACAATTCTACTCAAGCCAAACTCGACTAAGCGACAGCACAAGCCAAAGGACTTAAAGAAAAAGTCAAGTTAAATTCTCAAGAAGCAATTACCGTCAGTGCGATTAGTCAATCGCCAGCAATCCAGGGGATCATGTCTCAACAGCAAGATGTTGAAAGACAACTCGCAACTGAAAGCAGTCGCTTTTCCGATCAGAACCCGATTATTATTAGTCTCAAAGAAAAGCAATCCCAACTCAAAACCCTGCTAGATCAGCAAATTCGGAGTACGGTTGGGCCGAAGGCTAAAATCCCCCAAGGATCATTGCGAATTGGCGATCTCAAACAAGCAATGATCAAGGAGTCATTACAAGCAGAAGTGCAGCGAGATGGCTTAGTCAAAAAGCTGGCTTCTCTAAAAAATTCTCGTGCTGCCTATCAAAAAAGAGTAACTGTCATGCCGCAGCTAGTTCAAACTCAGCGACAGTTGGAACGGCAACTAGAAGTATCTCAATCTACATATCAAGTCTTATTAAAAAAGGTTCAAGAGCTACAGCTAGCAAAAAGTAAAAACACATCGACAGCCAGAATTATCACCAGTGCCGTTGTCCCAGATAAGCCAGACAATAAAACAAAAACAATCGTCAGTGGTCTGGGCATCCTATTAGGTGCTCTGCTGGGTACGGGGGCAATTGCGGGCTTAGAAATCAGAGATAAATCACTTAAAACGGTTAAAGAAATCAACAAATTATTTGGATATACACTACTCGGTGTAATTCCTGCGGCCCAGAAAAAGAGAAAAAATCGGACAAAAGATCGCACCCCCGCACTAACAACATTAGAAGTTTCAGTTAGAGATACACCCCAATCGGTGACTAGCGAAATGTCTCGATCGATCCAATCTAACCTGAGATTTCTGGGTTTCGAGCAGCACCTAAAAACGATCGCGATTACCAGTTCAGTCGCCAATGAAGGCAAGTCAAAAGTTGCCGCCAATTTGGCCGCAGCGATCGCTGGAGTAGGCCAAAAAGTACTGTTGATTGATGCAGATATGCGTGTTCCTTACCAGCATCAATTCTGGAGACTACCACTGAAAAAAGGTCTGAGCGATATCCTCGGCGGCACAGCTAAATTGAATCAAATTTCCTGGACAGTGATGGATAATTTGGACATCGTAACGGCTGGATCTAGGCCCCAAAATGCGCTCTCTTGTCTAGAATCAAAGCAGATGGAATTACTACTGCAAGAGGTCGCAGCTAACTATGATTTCGTGATTATCGACATTCCACCCATTCTCATTGCGGCGGAAACGCTAAGTGTTGCCAACATGACTGATGGAGTCTTGCTCGTATCCAGACCTGGCGTAATCGATGCCGATAATGCCCGCGCTGCTCAAGAAAAATTAAAAATGGCCAAGGCCAACATTTTGGGACTAATCATCAATGGAGTGATTGAGCGCAACGAAACTGAGGATCATTTTGCTGCCGCCAATGATTACTTCACAGACGAACACGATCCAGAAGCACCTTGGACTGACTACATGGCTCAACTGGGTAATACGATCGCCAGCCAATCCCAAGTCGAAACAAAATTCACGACCACAACGGCAATCACCCTGCTGGGCAAATCAGGGGATCAAAAAAAGTAATCTGGGGAGACGTATAATATAGCGGCAGATTTCAAAATCTTAAATTGTGATGCCCGTTCAAAGTATAGATCCATTCTTGAAAGTTCCAGTTGGCCCTCTGGCGATCGTGAATAGACTAACTGTAGATGGTTCTAATCAAACACCACTAAAATTTTCCCTAATAATTCCAACTTTTAATGAAAGTCAGAATATCAAAGAACTAGTAAGCAGTTTGAGTGAATTGCTCGATCGAGCAATTCCAGCTAACTATGAGCTAATCGTTGTCGATGATGATAGCCCAGATCGCACTTGGGAATTAGCGACTGAACTGATTGCTAACTACCCTCAGTTGCGCGTGATCCGTCGCGAAACCGAGCGGGGACTTGCTACTGCGGTAGTTCGGGGCTGGCAAGCTGCTAGAGGCGAAATTTTAGGTGTAATTGATGCCGATTTACAACATCCACCGGAGATTTTGCTCAAGTTATGGGGTGAGATGGAAAGGGGTGCCGAGCTAGCAGTTGCTAGTCGGAATGTAGAAGGCGGTGGAGTGAGTGAATGGAGACTAGCTCGCAGGTTTTTGTCTCGTGGAGCACAGATGCTGGGACTAGCAATCTTACCAGAAGTAATTGGTCGTCTTTCTGACCCGATGAGCGGTTATTTTATGGTGAGACGTAGCTCTATTGTCAATAAACAGCTCAATCCAGTTGGCTATAAAATATTAATTGAGGTAGCTGCTAGAGGACAGATCCGATGGATTTCAGAGGTAGGATATGTGTTTAGAGAGAGAGTCGCAGGTGCCAGTAAAGTTACCTGGAAGCAATATGTAGAATATATTCAGCATTTAGTTAAACTACGTTTTTCATTATGGCCAGTTGCTCGTTTCTTCCGAAACATCAGCGATCGAAGCGATCGAGCCGATTAGCCTATAATATAACGGCAGACTTTAAAACTTCAAATTGTTATGCGCGTTCAGGTGATTGGCGGTGGTTTGGCGGGAACAGAAGCAGCTTGGCAGATCGCCCAAGCTGGCGTACCTGTTACCCTGCATGAGATGCGTCCTCAGACACTCAGCCCTGCTCACCATAGTGAAGAATTAGCCGAGCTAGTTTGCAGCAACTCCTTTGGTGCCCAATCTGCCGATCGAGCCGCCGGACTCCTCCATGAAGAACTCCGCAGGCTGGGTTCAATCATTATCAGTAAAGCAGATCATCATGCTGTCCCTGCTGGTGGCGCACTGGCAGTCGATCGCGGCCAATTTAGTCAAGATCTGACCGAAACTCTCAAAAGCCACCCCCTAGTCGAATTTCGCCGCGATAACGTGTCGGAAATCCCCCGTGATGGCATCGTCGTTTTGGCAACTGGGCCATTAACTAGTCCCGCCCTAGCTGAAGATATTCAGCGATTAGCAGGGATGGATTATCTCAACTTTTTTGATGCTGCTAGTCCAATTATTGTCGGGGATTCGATCGATAAAGACATCGCATTCTTTGCCTCACGGTATGACAAAGGTGAAGCCGCCTATCTCAATTGTCCGATGAATAAAGAGCAATACATCCACTTCCAACAAGAGCTGTGTAATGCCGAACAAGCCGAACTCAAAGACTTTGACAGGGAGACTGCTAAATTCTTTGAAGCTTGCTTACCGATCGAAGAACTCGCCCAGCGCGGCGAAGAAACCATGCGCTACGGCCCCTTAAAGCCTGTAGGGTTGTTCGATAGTCGCCGAGGCGATTTCAAGGCTCCTGAGAACCAAATCCATCGTCCTTATGCGGTGATCCAACTGCGCCAGGAAGACAAAGCTGGTCAACTGTGGAATATGGTTGGGTTTCAGACTAACCTAAAATGGGGCGAACAGAAGCGGATCTTCTCGATGATTCCAGGGCTAGAACATGCAGAATTTGTGCGATTGGGAGTGATGCACCGCAACACCTTTATCAATTCACCAAAATTACTATCCTCCTCACTCCAATTCCATAGCCGCAATACCTTATTAGCAGCCGGACAAATCATCGGGACCGAAGGCTACACCGCCGCAGCCGCAGGTGGCTGGTTGGCTGGGACAAATGCCGCGCGACTATTTCGGGGACTAGAGCCAATTACGATGCCGCGCGTGACGATGATGGGTTCGCTATTTGACTTTATCAGCACTGCCGAACCGAAGTATTTTCAACCAATGCCGCCCAACTTTGGTATTTTTGAGGAGTTACCGACCAAGATTAAAAGTAAGCAAGAACGCTACGGCGCATATCGCGATCGATCCTTGAGCGCGATCGATCGATTAGCTCAAGATTTAGCTCCAAAATACGCACTAATCTAAACTATTCTAATTGTCAATACTCAACTAATCGATCAGAGATCGGCATTTTTGCTGGAGTCATTTGTCAGTAAATCTTGTTTTAATAGAAGCAAATATTTAGCCCTTGGCTTAAGTCTTCTATGAGTATTTACGGCACAATCATCGCACTTAATTTAGCGATGAATTCCAGCCCCAGTGTCAATCACCGCCCAATCCAGCAAATCGATCGAGTTGCTCAAAAAGTCCCTCTGGGTCAAATTAATGATGGGATTAGAGATGGCAGAGTACAGCTCGATCGATTGATCAAGATCATTCGGAGTCAACCAAAGCTGACTCCGCTGAAAAAAGCAACAGGTGTCTCTAATTTATATTTTCGGAGAGCGAAAGAACTAGATCGAGCGATCGAAGGTAACGGTTCTGCTAACTTTACATCTGTTTCGGCGGAAGATAAAAATGTTATCATTCAGCGATGGAAAGCTGAGAGTGATGCTTTGAAAAAGCTAGCCGAAGACGAAATAGAGCCGCATCTAACTCCCCAGCAAAGAGCATTCATCAATACCTTGAAAGATCCTGTGAAAATGAAAAAGCTTGGAGAGGATGCGGCTCGGCAACTAGAAGCACAGAGAAGACAAGAAGAAGATGCTAGAAAAATCAGAGAGGCTTTAGGGGGATATTAATGAAGTGAGAATAACTCGAACTTTTGTAGAAAACTCGTAGATTGGGTTGCGCGTAGCAAAACCCAACTCACACACCAACATCTTAGCAATGTTGGGTTTTCTCCAGTTGGGCGCGTTGGGTTATTTCTTTCTCTTCGAGACGCTTCGCGAACAGAAAGGCTCCGCCAGCATTCTTCAACCCGACCTACAGATCTGCTCAACTTCAGATGATTTACTTTACTTACTCTGAGCTAATTCACCAATCAATTTCTGACCATCAGCAGAAGTTGCAAATCCTAAAAATGCCTTGGTAGCTTCGTTTGGCTGACCCTTGTAAACATAGGAAAGGGTGCGGCTGTAGGTATAACTGGACGCAGTGGGCATATTGCCATCGATCGCCACTGACCTAACTGTTGATTGATTAGCAATTTGGGAGAAAGTGGCATAGCCAATCCCATCAGCACCCAAAGCTTGAAGTAACGGTGTGGTAGCATCCCGATCGAGGATCTTGAACTTACCACCAGTGCCAAATTTTTTGCCTTGGAGTCCGACTTCCTGAAAAGACTGGTGAGTACCACTAATAATCGGGCGTAAAATTGGGCGAATAGCTAAATCTTTGCCGCCAACTTGTGACCAATTGGTAAATTCACCCGTAAATATTTTGGTAACTTGGTCAGCGGTTAGTCCTGTACGGAGATCGTTGGCAGTGCCTACAACGATCGCGATTTTGTCTTGAGTAATCGGGACTGATACTAAGCCCTGACCTGTTTCAGCAGCAGTCAAATCGCGGGAAATTCCGGTCAGATCGATCGTCCCAGCGGCGAGATCTGTTAAACCTTTACTAGAGCTACTAGCTCCTGGCACAGCTTGAACGCCAGGGAATTTTCGCTCAAAGCCGATTTTCAACGCTTGATTGATTTGCACCATGCTGGTTGAGCCGCCAATCTTCAGCACCGATCCAGCCGGAATTGTAGTCGGTGGATCGAAAGTGAGTTTCCCTGACGGGTTTTGTTGTGGTGAATTTGGCTGGCTGAGATCGTTGCCGTTGCTGGCGGGTGTTGGCAGATTGCCTGGTTTATTGATATTGCTGACAACGGCATATCCGGCTGCTGCTATTGCTATAACACCAGCAATGTAGACGATCGGCGGCGGACTTTTTTTGGAACTGCTCATAATCAATCTAGGGTTGTTAGTCGGGGTAATTTAATTGGAACGGTTATTTTTTAACTTTGCCAGTCGCTCATTCACCTGGTTCTGGATGTTTAGATCGCTATCTTGCTCGGCTTGTGCAGATCGATTCAGTGAGATATCTGCGACTAGTTTTTGTTGCATTTCATATTCCGTTGCTTGGAGCTGGGCATTTTCCAGCGTAGATTTGGCTGAATCACCGTCAAACTCATCGTTCACTCTGGCAATTTCCCGCAAGGCAGTGTTGACGCGGGAGATGTCGCGAGTTTGACGGATCTCGGTGCGGTAACGCTCGACTTCCATCTGCTCTTGAGTCAGGCGATTTTGGGAACTCAATAGTAGTGCTTCAGCTCGATCGACTTGAGTAAAGAGTTGGGCAAGCAGGGCTTCCTGTTGAATTACTCTAGCGAGGGTCAGGCGGGCATCTCGCTCCCGTCCTTTTTTGGCAGCGTTTGCCGCTTCTTGCTCTAAAGCTTTGATTTCTTGAGCCTGTCGATCGTATTGAACTTGGAGATTTTTGTAGGAACTAGCTTGCTGGGCAACCGCCGCCGAAAGATTAGTCACTGATTTAGTCATTTGCGCCAACGCACGCTCGGCGATCGCCAAAGTATCCTCTTGACTCGGCGGCGGGGCGACTGGAGGTTCTTTGCCCCACAACCAATCCCAGGCATCGGTGGTGACTTTGCCAGCGCGATCGCCCATCAACCAGTTCACAAAATTTTGACCTTTCATCGATGTGGATTTGGGTGCTGATGTGGTGTGACTTGATTATAGCCTGTGTCTGAGTCCCGCAAAAGTGACAGAGCGGAATCAGCCGATCGAGCGTGAATTAATCTACACTCGATCGCCAGAAGAATCTACAGGTTTGTCTTGGTGTCCTTCTGCTTGATAATTGCAGGCACCAGCACATCTTTGGCAAATGCCTCTGACGCTATGGGTGTTAGATGAACATGATCGAAGCTGGTAATCCCTAGTTTTCGATCTGTTCCAATGTAAGTTAAGCAGCCTTCTTGGCTACAAAAATAGTCAGTTAGACTCACAAACTGGCTCGCTCCTGACGGTTTGAAATCTTGCTTGAGTTTTTGATTTGCTCTGAGCATTTTATCTTCAACTCCGACAAAAGTTCGTTGAGGCGTATTTTGCCACAGATCTCTAAGAATAACTTTTGGCAAGTCCCGCTGCCAATGAACAGTGGGTCCAGCAAAGATGATATTTTTGATACCTAGCAACTCTAGCGTCGATTTCATTGATGAAATTTTTGCAAGATCGTGTTCATCATTCTGCGCGATCACCACAGTATCAGGTCGTACTTTTTTGATCAACTCCATTGCAAACCAGTTAGATCTTTGACAGTAATTACTACTTGAATCTTGTTTGGCTGAAATATCTGGAGCACAAGCAGAACTAGTCACCTGTAAAGTTTGCCAGCTTTTGGGCAGACTTTTAGCAACGCCAGGATACAAATGAGATGCATTAGAATCACCCCACAGCAACACTGATTTTTCCATGTTTGGATTGCGAACATAGCACTCCTTGCTGATACTTGCTAGTGGAGTCTTGGTGGGAATACCTGCATCCCCCAGTTCTAAGTTATAAAAATTGCACTGCTCGCGGTATTTTTCCCGAATCCCCTCTCTTTTATAGTACCTAAGCTCTGGAGCTAGATTTTCAAAATGACTTGCAAACGCGGTTTTTTCTTTAATTCGATAGCCGAAACCTTCATAGCCGTTGCTGGGAATACAGGAGTAACCGAATAATCCGAGCACTACTAATCCAGACAATAAAACCACTGAAGTTTTCTTGCTGCTTTTGAATCTCAATGGCTTTTCAACCAGCCGATAAGTTAGCCAAGCCAACAGCACGGATCCGAACAGCAGTGCTAGTTTGAGCTGAAGTTTGCCGTCTAGACTGCCTTCGAGGATCTTGGCAAACGAAATTAGCGGCCAATGCCACATGTATAGTGGATAGCTAATCAGTCCAAACCAAACTAAGACCTTGTTTGATAAGATTGTCCGATTGATCCAGGCAGTTGGGCCAGCAGAAATTAACAAAAAGGCACTTGCGGTCGGCACTAATGCCCACCAGCCTGGAAACTGACTGTACTTATCGATCGCCACAAAGCCGATCGCTAGTAATATAAAACCAATTAGTGATTGAGCATTTCTATACTTACTCAACAACTGCGGATAGGATAACGTGATACCTGCTAACATCCCACCGACGATCAACTCCCAAAATCGGTAAATCGGCCAGTAAAAAGCTGCCGTGGGGTTGCTTTCGACCATGTAAATGTTGCCGATAAAGGACGCAATGCCAACAACAGCCATTACAGGCAAGTAGTTCCACTTGCGCTTGTGTGCAAATGCCAGCAGCAGTGGCCAAAAGATGTAAAATTGTTCTTCAATGGCTAGGCTCCATAAGTGCAGCATTGGCTTTGACTCAGCAGCATTACCAAAATAGCCATTTTCGCTTGATAGCACCAAGTTGGAGATAAAACTAGCCCCAGCCGCCACATGCTTACCTAGCTGCTGATACTCGTCAGACAACAGCACAAACCAGCCAAACACTAAGCTAGCTAGTACCACCGTCAGAAAAGACGGGAAGATGCGTCTAATCCGCCGATCGTAGAAATTGACAATACTGAATTCGCCCCGATCTAGGCTGGCAAACAAAATCGATGAAATCAGAAAACCAGAAAGAACAAAGAAAACATCTACCCCAATAAAGCCACCAGTAATCTTGTAGGGAAAAAGGTGAAAGGCAACAACAGAAAGGACGGCTATACCCCTCAAGCCATCAATGTCAGCACGATATTTCATGGGAAATATACTTAAGTTTGTACCCCATAGTAGCTTTGTTGGCATAGTTTGTCAGTGATTTCACTTGTTTTAAGCATTAATGGAAGTCCACAGCGAAAGAGACTACGCCAAATAAATTACGATGTTTGTGTGCAATCAGGTTCGATCGAAAAGTATTAGATAATATAGGTTTGTGACTGGGATAGATATGAGATGAATAAAACTAATTACCGAATTGAAACAGATTCGATGGGAGAGCGTCAAATTTCTGCATCTGCTTATTACGGCATCCAGACTTTACGGGCGATCGAGAATTTTCCGATTAGTGGCTTGAAGCCTCTAGCTACCTACGTTGATGCCTGTATCCTCATCAAAAAAGCAGCAGCGATCGCCAATGGTAAACTGGGCTGCATTAGTCAAGAACTGACGGAATCGATTGTCGCCGCAGCCGATGAGATTTTACAGGGCAAGCTCCGTGAGCAATTTGTCGTAGATGTCTATCAGGCGGGGGCGGGGACTTCCCACCACATGAACGTCAATGAGGTACTAGCGAACCGAGCGTTGGAAATATTAGGTGATGTCAAAGGCAATTATCAACGGGTAAATCCCAACGATCATGTTAATTATGGGCAGTCTACTAATGATGTAATTCCGACAGCGATTAGAGTGGGGGGATTGCTCGCGCTCAGTCATACCTTATTGCCTGCTCTGGATGGTGCGATCGCCGCAATGGACAAAAAAGTGATAGAATTTCAGTCGATCGTCAAGTCTGGACGCACCCACATGCAAGACGCTGTTCCAGTCCGATTAGGCGATAGTTTTGGGGCATTTGCTCAGATTTTACGCGATCATCAGGTGCGAATTCTTACCGCTTCGGGCGATCTCACCAAGCTCGGTTTGGGCGGTAGTGCCGCAGGTACAGGCTTGAATACCCACCCTGACTATCGATCGACTGTCGCCCAGATTTTGGGAGAATTAATCGACCAACCCCTGACTGTCGCCCCCCACCTGATGGCAGCAATGCAAAGCATGGCACCATTCGTCAACGTCTCCGGTAGCCTCCGCAATCTCGCCGCAGACCTAATTAAAATCTCCCACGATCTGCGATTGATGGATTCGGGGCCAAAAACAGGTTTTAAGGAAATTCAACTGCCTCCCGTCCAACCTGGTTCGTCGATCATGCCTGGAAAATACAATCCGGTGATGGCAGAAATGATTTCGATGGTGTGTTTTCAGGTAATGGGATTTGACAGATCGATCGAGATGGCTGCCCAAGCCGGACAATTAGAATTAAATGTCATGATGCCGCTGATTGCCTACGATCTGATTCACAGTATCGAGATTTTGGGTAATGGGGTGAAGGCGTTGACTGAGCAGTGTATCGTGGGCATTACTGCCAATCCTGAACGGTGTCGCGACTATGCTGAAGGAAGTTTGGCATTGGTGACAGCGTTGAATACTCACATTGGTTATTTGAATGCGGCAAATGTGGCGAAGGAATCCCTAGCGACGGGTAAATCTCTGCGTCAAATTGTGTTGGAGCAAGGTTTAATAGAGCCGGAGCTGTTGGAGCAGGTGTTGGATTTGGAAGCGATGAGTCAATTGCCTCAATAGCCAGATTAATCATCCGCGTATAGTTTGGCGATTAAATAGTGAATAGCTGAATGACTTTAATCTGAAGATCGGGGAAAGATAAAGGAGCAATATTTCCCGTTACTAATATTGTCTCGGATTTATATGCTCCTCTGTCTAGATTCCGAAATACAATTAATTCTGAAGTCTGTAAATTGACTACCCAATATTCCTCAATTCCAGCTTCAGCATACACTCGCTTTTTGTCGTTGAGGTCTTTTTTTAGCGTAGAATTGGCATACTCAATCAACCAAAAGATATCGGCGGGATATGGATGGTGAGTTAGATATTGACGACTGGGTGCGTGGACAATTGCAAGATCTGGTTCTGGCTCGGAGTTGTTTGGTAGGGTAACTGGATGAGCTTCTCGAACTATTGCTCTATTTCCTAATAAATTTCTAAGATAGGTAACTGATTCTGTACAATAAACAGCATGAGGCATTCCCTCTGGTGGCATATCGACAATGATTCCCTCTAATAACTCTACTCGTTTATCGTCGAGTATTCCGGTTTCGACTAATTGATGATATTCCTCGATTGTCCATTTGGCGGTAGTAACTGTCATCACTGATGTCCTTGAACTCCTCACTATTTTAGCAAATCAAGGATATGTATTGGTACTGTGGCAAATCGATCGAGTCTCAAACTATCACTCTAGATATTAGCGATCCTGGGTTACTTTACGGTGCAACAGTTTTTACGACTTTGAGAAGTGATGCTCTAGATGTTTACGAGTTACATTGCGACAGGTTAAGATCATCGGTCAACGATCTAGGCTGGATCCAACCTGACTGGCTGCGAGTTCGATCGGGCGTAGAGCAACTAACTCCATTATTTCCCGTTTTGCGAATTACGATTTTCCCCGATGGACGAGAATTAATTACAGGGCGAGAATTACCGCCTAACTTAGCCAAGTTGCAAACAGATGGTGTCACCGTAATTATTGCAGATCGGCAATTTACCCGCTCCCTGCCCCAACACAAAACAGGTAACTATCTCGCGCCTTGGCTGGCTCTCCAGCAGGCACGGAACCAAAATATTCAGGAAGCCATCCTAACAAACGAACGCGGTGACTGGCTCGAAACCACCACGGGCAACCTTTGGGGCTATCGCGATGGCTGCTGGTATACACCACCACTGACTGCTGGCATTTTACCTGGAATTGCTCGATCGCAAATCATCCACCTGCTCCAACAGGAAAATAAATCAGTAGTTGAAATCGACTGGGATCCAACATGGGTAAAAGAACTGGAATCGATCGGCTATAGCAATTCGGTAATCCACCTGATCCCGATTAATACTGTGCTCACTCCGGTGGGTAGACTAGAATATAAAGCTAAACATCCAGTGATAAAGTGGTTAGCAGCTAAATTTATCCCTACTTGCTAAGGATACAAATTGAATGGAAACCTATCAAAAAGATGAGAGAAAGGTTAACATAAGTTAATAAAGACAAAACAAGCCAGATTATTGGCGGCGCGTAACTGAAGGAAACGACAGTTAGCAGATGGGTTCCATCAAGCACTGTCAACGGTTACAAGTCACAACGCAACTATATAGGAGAACGATTAGAGTGAATAATAAGCGGTGGAGAAATGCTGGACTGTATGTCCTGCTTGCGGTTGTAGCGATCGCATTAGCGACTACATTCCTCGAGAAACCAGCCCCAGCCCAGAAAACACTGAAGTATAGTCAGTTTATTCAAGAAGTCAAACGTGGTGACATTGAGAATGTTGGCTTGAGTGCCGATCGTAGTAAGGCTCAAATTCAGGCAAAAGATGGTACCAAAGCGATCGTCAACTTGCCACCAAACGATAACCAGCTCGTCAGCATTTTGACTGAAAACGTCAAAGGCAACATTTATGTTCTGCCTACAAATGATGAAAGCGTCTGGTTCCGTGTCCTCAGTAGCTTATTCTTCCCCGTCCTCTTATTAGTTGGGTTATTCTTCCTCCTCCGCCGTGCCCAAAGTGGCCCTGGCAACCAAGCGATGAACTTTGGTAAATCCAAAGCCCGCGTTCAAATGGAACCCCAAACCCAAATCACCTTTGGTGATGTTGCTGGGATTGAGCAAGCTAAATTAGAATTGACTGAAGTTGTAGACTTCCTCAAAAATGCTGACAGATTCACAGCTTTAGGTGCCAAAATTCCTAAAGGTGTCTTGCTAGTTGGCCCTCCAGGTACAGGCAAAACCCTTCTCGCTCGCGCAGTCGCAGGCGAAGCTGGCGTACCATTCTTTAGTATTTCCGGTTCTGAATTCGTCGAAATGTTCGTCGGTGTGGGTGCATCCCGCGTCCGTGACTTGTTCGAGCAAGCCAAAGCCCAAGCTCCTTGTATCGTCTTCATCGATGAAATCGATGCAGTTGGTCGTCAACGTGGTGCAGGCTTAGGTGGTGGTAACGATGAGCGGGAACAGACCCTCAACCAGTTACTGACCGAGATGGACGGATTTGAAGGCAATACAGGGATTATTATTATCGCTGCTACCAACCGTCCTGACGTACTTGATTCCGCACTATTGCGCCCAGGTCGTTTCGATCGACAAGTTGTAGTAGATCGTCCTGATTACTCTGGTCGTCTCGAAATCCTCAACGTCCATGCCCGTGGCAAGACATTGGCAAAAGATGTCGATCTCGAACGGATTTCCCGCCGGACCCCTGGCTTTACAGGTGCAGACTTAGCCAACCTTCTGAATGAATCGGCGATTCTCGCCGCTCGTCGTAGCTTGACCGAAATCTCGATGGATGAAGTCAACGATGCGATCGATCGGATCCTAGCAGGTCCAGAGAAGAAAGACCGCGTGATGAGCGAGAAGCGTAAAACCCTCGTGGCTTATCATGAAGCTGGTCACGCCCTAGTTGGTGCCTTAATGCCTGACTACGATCCTGTCCAAAAAATCAGCATCATCCCTCGTGGGAATGCTGGTGGTCTAACCTGGTTTACACCTAGTGAAGATCGGATGGAATCTGGTTTATACAGCCGCTCCTACCTCCAAAACCAAATGGCTGTTGCCCTTGGTGGTCGGATTGCTGAAGAAATCATCTTTGGTGAAGAAGAAGTAACTACAGGTGCCTCCAGTGACCTGCAACAGGTCGCTCGTGTGGCTCGTCAAATGGTGATGCGCTACGGCATGAGCGAGAAGCTCGGCCCTGTCGCTCTCGGTCGTCAACAAGGTAACATGTTCCTCGGTCGCGACATCGCTTCTGAGCGCGACTTCTCCGAAGAAACTGCGGCATTAATTGATGATGAAGTCAGTGTATTGGTAGCAGAAGCTTACCGTCGTGCCAAGGATGTGTTAGTTGGTAACAAAGGCATCCTCGACAAACTAGCCAACATGTTAGTTGATAAAGAAACTGTTGACTCCGAAGAGCTTCAGGATTTACTTGCTGCTAACGAAGTGACGATGGCGGGAATCGCTTAATCTAGTTGATAGTTGATAGTTGATAATTGACAGCTAAGTTTTTGGTATGGGACTCAGATTCTTACTAATTCGATCGTAAAAAAAGCCCATACTAGTTAAATCCTAGTGTGGGCTTTTTTATTGAAGAGTGTTGGTTTTCATTCTTCAAACCAACCTATAAATCTATCTTGCTATCTTGCTATCAACTCTCAACTCTCAACTCTCAACTCTCAACTCTCAACTAAATTAAGCCATAACCATGCCACCATCGACATTGAATGTCTGACCAGTAATATATGCTGCTGCCGGATCTGCTGCTAAAAATCGCACCATTCCCGCCACTTCCTCTGGCTGTCCGTACCTACCCAGGGGGATAAATTGTAAAATCCCTTCGGCTTTGAGATCGTGAGTCATATCAGTTGCGATAAAGCCTGGTGCTACAGCATTGACCGTGATGCCCCGACTGGACAATTCTAAGGCTACAGTCTTGGTAAAGCCCATTACCCCAGCCTTGGACGCGCTATAGCTTGCCTGTCCTGCATTGCCCGTTTGTCCAGAAACAGAAGCAATATTGATGATTCTGCCAGACCTTTGTTTGAGCATGATTTTACTCACGGCACGAGTGCATGAAAATACTCCTGTTAAATTGGTATCGATCACAGCTTGCCAATCTTCTAGCTTCATCCTGAGTAGCAGTGTATCGCGGGTGATTCCGGCATTATTTACCAAAACATCAATTCGACCCCACTTATTCATCACAGTTTTGACCAATCCGTCAATTTGTTCAGCCTTAGAAACATCTGCCCCAATCGAGATCGCCTCACCGCCACTGTCAACAATTTGAGCCACCAATTCGTCCGCAACACTGCTCGAACGGGCATAGTTTATAGCTACTTTTGCTCCAACATTAGCTAATTCGATCGCGATCGCCCTGCCGATGCCTCTCGATCCACCCGTAACGATCGCTACTTTTCCTGCCAATAATTTTACCACTATCAAATCTCCGTCTAAAATAACAATCGTTCTAAAATTAATTAAGGTCGCAAGAATATTTGTGCAGACTATGTTTATCTGAACTTTATCTAGTTGATCTACTATTTACTACTAACAATCAAGCGACGGCGGAGTGAATCACTGCGCCGTTTTGCTGTTTCATTGCCTGGTTCTAGAGCCAAAGCTTGTTCGTAGACCCCTAATGCTTGACTCATCAGCTTCTTCTGTTCGTAAGCGTGACCGAGATTATTCATCGCCATCACATACTCTGGTTCTAGTTTAATCGCCTCCTTGTACTGCCGAATTGCTAGATCATATTGCTCTTGACCAAAATAGGCATAGCCTAAAGCATTATGAACTGGAGACATCTCTGGCGCATCATCACCATCTTCAACTTTAATTGCTTTTTTGAGCATCGCGATCGCCTGCGTATACATCTTTTTTTCTAGATAGATACTGCCCAATTCATAATACTCAGGAATGGTACCACGCTCATTTTTAAGTTTCTTTTCTAATTTTTTCAGTGCATTCTCAATTTTCTGCGTCTTGAGAATTTGTTTGATGATGAAGAAAGCTGCAACACTTAATAATAGTAAAAATGCACCAAGGTATGCCGTGAGCAGATTTTTGTCTGAAAAGTCCATGATTTAAGCAGTTGTGAGTGAATTAATGGCTGGGGTTGATTCACCCAATACCCAGTTACCTATGATAACTTGCCTCAAATCACAGCATCCGATCCCTTGATAACTATTAACCCAGTCCCCCTCTCCCAGCCCCTCTGCATCAAAAAAGATCCCCTGACAAATTTATTTTAAGTATTGTTGCCGCGCGATGATACAATCAAATGTGGTCTGACAGGCTCAAACAACGCTAAACTACTGTGAAATCTACTGATGAAACACCTCAACTGACCGAATTAGTCGGCGAGGAGACTACGAATGAGCAATCTATTGTAGTTGGATCGTCAGAAAACTCGATGGGCGAGTATCAACAGCTCAAACAAGAGTTGTATCTGATCACTCTAGCAGTTACTGCTTTGGCATTCTCGGCTGTGGTTTATTTCTACGGTTGGAAAATTGGCGGCAATTACCTGTTGGGTGCAATCACAGGCATAGTTTACTTGAGACTGCTCGCAAGAGATGTCGATCGTCTTGGTACTGAAACCATGAAGTTGAGCTTCAATCGTCAAGCCCTAGTCATAGTCTTGATGCTCGTCGCGGCCAAGTGGAACCAGTTACAAATTCTGCCAGTCTTTTTGGGTTTTTTGACCTACAAAGCAGCATTGCTTGTATACCTTGTGCGGATACTCTCGATCGATGACTAAATTCAATATTTAGTCAGACGGTACGATAGACCACCAATTACAAAATATTTTTGATTGGTAAACAATCACGACAAAACAGCTCTTAGATGCACATGTTAGATGGTTTAAACATCACAAATCCCTTGCCCTTGGCGGCATTGGAGGTCGGTCGTCACTTGTACTGGCGACTGGGAAATCTCCAAATCCACGGTCAGGTTTTTCTCACATCTTGGTTTGTGATTGGCTTACTGCTCATTGCAGCAGTTGCTGCAACACGGAATGTTCAACGCATCCCGCGTGGCATCCAAAATCTGATGGAGTATGCCTTGGAGTATATCCGCAACTTAACCAAAGACCAAATTGGCGAGAAGGAATATCGACCTTGGGTGCCATTCATCGGTACCTTATTTTTATTCATCTTCTTATCCAACTGGTCGGGTGCCTTACTCCCGTGGAAGCTGATTCACTTGCCATCAGGTGAACTAGCTGCGCCAACAAATGATATTAATACTACAGTCGCATTAGCGTTGTTGACTTCTCTAGCATATTTTTATGCAGGTTTTCGCAAACGCGGTTTGGGCTACATGGCTAAATATCTCGAACCAGAACCATTTATGTTGCCCATCAACATCTTAGAGGACTTCACTAAACCGCTGTCACTAAGCTTCCGTTTATTCGGTAACATCCTTGCGGATGAGTTAGTAGTCGGTGTACTAGTATTGCTAGTGCCGTTTATTGTCCCGATCCCAGTTATGCTATTAGGGTTGTTTACTAGTGCGATTCAAGCACTGGTATTTGCCACACTAGCGGGTGTATACATCCACGAGGCTCTCGAAGGTCACGGTGAAGGCGAAGAAGAACACTAGCATTAGTGGTTTAGTGGTTTAGTGGTTTAGTGGTTTAGCAGTTCACTCATCTAGTCCAATGGCTAGAAACTAACAACTAGAAACTAACAACTAACTCACCAGCAACTAATAACTAGCACCTAAAAGTCTCATTTTATTCTCTCAATCAATTTTTTAAGGTAAATACATCATGAATCCTACTGTTGCTGCTGCTTCTGTAATCGCTGCTGCTCTCGCTGTTGGTCTAGCTTCCATCGGACCTGGTATCGGTCAAGGTAACGCGGCTGGACAAGCTGTTGAAGGTATTGCACGTCAACCTGAAGCTGAAGGCAAAATTCGCGGTACGCTCATTCTTTCCTTGGCGTTCATGGAATCTTTGACAATCTACGGTCTAGTTGTGGCACTGATTCTGTTGTTTGCTAACCCTTTTGCATAATCGATACAGTCATTAACCAGCGGAACGGACAGCTTCAGAATCAGAATTTAGTTAATATTTGACAGTTATTTGGCAGAGACTTTCCGCAAGCGGAGCAGTTGATGATTGTATCTTTATACGTGAGTGGGCGAGTCCTACTAGGTAGATATTTTGGATATGACCAGGCAAATTCTGTGTCGCCTACTTCAAATTCCTAATTCCGACTTCTCTAGACTGCCGATTCCCGCCTGACCCAAAATTTCCAAGGAAAGCACAAAACATGATCTCACAATGGCCACTACTGCTAGCAACAGCGGCAGCAGTAGTAGAGGAAGTAGAAGAGAAGGGTAAACTGTTTGACTTTGACGCAACATTACCACTGATGATGATTCAACTCGTCGTTTTGGTACTTGTTCTAGACGCACTGTTTTACAAGCCCCTTGGTAAAGTATTAGACGATCGAGATGAGTACATTCGCGGTGGTTTGGGCGAAGCCAAAGCCAGACTTGCCGAAGCTGAAGAACTCAAAACCAAATACGAGACAGAACTAGCCCAAACGCGACGTGAAGCGAACACTGTCATTGCTACAGCGAAAGCTGATGCCCAAAAGATTGCTGCCGGACAGATCGCCGAAACTCAGCAAGCAGCTCAGGTGCAGCGGGAACAGGCTCAACAGGAGATCGACAAGCAAAAGCAATCTGCTTTTGCCGCGTTAGAACCCCAAATTGAAGCCCTCAGCCGTCAGATCCTGACCAAGTTGCTAGGAGCTGAGTTAGTTAAGTAATAGCCGAATGGCCAAATTAAGACAGTTATCGATGAACAGTTAGTGATAATTTTTCAGGTGACTGCAACGGATTACTTATAACAAACAACCGATCGCATCACACATATATATGATAGGACTCTTATTCCTCGCCACAACAGGTGAAGGTGGTGTCAGTTTAAATCCAGATTTAATCGAAGCCAACTTATTTAACCTTGTATTGGTTCTTGTATTTTTGTTTGTCTTTGGCAGCAAATTCTTGAACAATATTCTCACCGAACGCCGTGAAGCGATCGAACTCGCGATTAAAGATACTGAAGATCGTCAGAAACAAGCGGCATCCGCATTGGCAGTAGCCAAAAAGAACTTAGCCGAAGCTCAAGCCGAAGCTCAAAACATTCGCCAAACTGCTACTACTAGCGCGGCAAATGCCAAAGCCGAAATCGCTGCTAAAGCCGCAGCCGATATCGAGCGGATGCAACAGCTTGCTGCTGCTAGTACCGATAGTGAACAGGATAAAGCGATCGTCGAACTCCGCGCCCGCGTTACCGCTCTGGCGATCGAACGCGCCGAAGCTCAACTCAAAGACCTGCTGAACGACTCCGCTCAAACCGCGCTGGTCGATCGCAGCATCGCAATGGTAGGAGGCAAGTAATGAAAGGTAGTGCAGTTGGTAGTGTAGTTTTAAATCCTTACACTGATGCGCTGATGTCATTGGCTCAGTCGCAAAATCTGGTCGATGAATTTGGCGATAATTGTACGGCTCTGATTGAACTGCTCGAAAGTTCCCCAGAACTAGCGCAGATTCTAGAGAATCCGATCGTCAAAAGTGCTGACAAAAAAGCAATTTTGGGCAAGGTTGTCACTGATAAAATTAATCCTCTGATGTCCAACTTCTTGATGATCTTAGTCGATCGGAAGCGGATTGGTTATTTGAGCGGTATCTGTCAGCGGTATCGAGCGGCTCTGCGAGATCTCAAAGGAATTGTCTTGGCTGAAGTCACTAGTGCGATCGCCCTCACTGAAGCGCAGACAGCCCTGGTATCCGACAAGGTGAAAGCCATGACCAATGCCAACGGCGTGGAAATTGTCACCAAAATCGATTCAGACATCCTGGGTGGAACCATTATCAAAGTTGGTTCGCAGGTAATTGACTCCAGCTTACGAGCAGAAATCCGTCGCTTAGGTCTGAGTATTGCTTAATTAGTGGTTTAGTGGATAGTGGTTTAGTGGATAGCAATTTGCTAAGAACTAACAACCAATCACTAATAACTTATAGAAAACTTACAGTAGTAAATAAATAATTATGATTAGTATCAGACCGGACGAAATCAGTAGCATTATTCGCCAGCAAATCGAACAGTATACCCAAGATGTCAAAGCATCCAATGTTGGTACTGTCCTTCAAGTTGGGGATGGAATCGCCCGTGTTTATGGCTTGGATAAAGTCATGTCCGGTGAACTTGTAGAATTTGAAGATGCCAGCGTTGGACTCGCGCTCAACCTCGAAGCCGATAACGTCGGTGTGGTACTGATGAGCAACGGTCGCAGCATCCAAGAAGGAAGCGCGGTCAAAGCAACTGGTAAAATCGCTCAAATCCCAGTCGGTGACGCAATTGTCGGTCGCGTTGTAGACGCTCTTGCCCGTCCGATCGACGGTAAAGGCGATATCGCAACTACCACCACCCGCCTGATTGAATTCATGGCACCAGGCATCATCGAACGCCGCTCCGTATATGAGCCAATGCAGACAGGGATTACCGCGATCGATGCGATGATTCCAGTTGGGCGGGGACAGCGGGAACTGATTATTGGAGACAGACAGACTGGTAAAACCTCGATCGCGATCGACACCATCATCAACCAAAAAGAAGAAGATGTCGTCTGCGTATACGTCGCGATCGGTCAGAAAGCCTCAACGGTTGCCAACATCGTCAACGTCCTCGAAGAAGCTGGTGCAATGTCCTACACCGTCGTTGTAGCAGCAAACGCCAACGACCCAGCCACCCTCCAGTACTTCGCACCTTACACTGGTGCTGCGATCGCCGAGTACTTTATGTACCAAGGCAAAGCGACCTTGATCATCTATGATGATTTATCCAAACAAGCCCAAGCTTACCGCCAAATGTCCCTACTGCTCCGTCGTCCACCAGGACGGGAAGCATATCCTGGCGACGTATTCTACATTCACTCCCGCTTACTCGAACGCGCTGCCAAACTCAGCGACGAACTCGGCGGCGGTAGCATGACCGCACTACCCATCATCGAAACCCAAGGTAGTGACGTATCCGCGTACATTCCCACCAACGTAATCTCGATTACCGACGGTCAGATCTTCCTCTCCTCCGACCTGTTCAACTCCGGCTTGCGCCCAGCCATCAACGCAGGTATTTCCGTATCCCGCGTAGGTTCCGCTGCACAGACCAAAGCGATGAAAAAGGTTGCAGGTAAACTAAAACTCGAACTAGCCCAGTTTGACGACCTCCAAGCCTTCGCTCAGTTCGCATCCGACCTCGACCAAGCCACCCAAAACCAACTCGCCCGTGGTGCCCGTCTCCGCGAAATTCTCAAGCAGCCCCAGTATTCACCCCTATCAGTACCCGAACAAGTTGCCCTAGTATACGCAGGCTTAAACGGCTACCTCGACGATATCCCAGTTAACAAAGTTACTGGCTACACCGCCGCACTCAAAGACTACCTGAAAAACAGCAAGCCAGAATACGCCAAGACCATCAAAGACAACAAAATGCAGCTAACCGACGAAGCCGAAGCATCGCTCAAAGCCGCATTAGTTGAATGCAAGAAGTCGTTTTTAGCAGCAGCTTAGAAGTAAAAAGTGGGGAATATTAATTATTCCCTGCGGGTTTTGTAGAGGGGTGGCGTAGATCTACCCACCCCGCCCTCAAGGGCACCCCGGTCTTGACATTTTTTTATTCTGGGGGAACCCCAGAATAAAAACGTAGCTCCGAGTAGGGGATTTACCTACAAACCAAATAGAGCTTAGTTCTATTTTAGTAACTCATAACTGAAATCTAGATTGAAGTGAATGCCGCTCCAAGCTAGCTCACAGATCGAACCTTGGGCAGGGGAGTTTGCGGGGCGGCACCCCGCCTCTCAATGGGGGGGTTGGGGGGCAGACCCCCCAAATCCGGGTTCTGCCTCCGCTAGGAGAATCGAAACTAATCAAATTCTTATCATTTGCCGATACGCTATCACTAGTTAGATAGAAATTGCGTAAATTCTAGATGGTGTGCAGTGTCTTGTCTGGCTAAACCGTCGGGAAACTTGACAATCGCGAGCCGCTGCCCACTCTACGGGACTATCAAGAGATACCTTATTTTTAATAAAAACTATAAATAAAATATGGCTAACCTAAAAGTTATTCGGGATCAAATCCAGTCAGTCAAAAACACCAAAAAGATCACCGAAGCAATGCGCCTCGTCGCAGCAGCCAAAGTCCGCCGCGCCCAACAACAAGTCGTCGCCACCCGCCCCTTCGCCGACAGACTAGCCCAAGTCCTCTACAGCCTCAAAAGCCGCCTCACCTTCGCCGACGCAACCTCACCCCTGCTCCAAGCCCGTGAAGCAAAATGTGTTGCCATCTTGGTAGTTACAGGCGATCGAGGACTATGTGGCGGTTATAATAGCTCCATCATCCGCAAAGCCGAACTCCGCGCCGCCGAACTCAAAGCCCAAGGCTTGAGCTACAAATTTGTCACAGTCGGACGCAAAGCCACCCAGTACTTCCAACGCCGCAATCAACCGATTCACGCCGACTACACCGGATTAGAACAAATCCCCACCGCCGCTGAAGCCGGAAAAATCGGCGATGAACTCCTCTCCCTCTTCCTCGCCGAAGGAGTAGACAGAGTAGAGCTAGTTTATACTAAATTTGTCTCCTTGATTGCTTCTCGCCCAGTGATCCAAACCTTACTACCTCTGACACCTCAAGGATTAGAAGTACCTGATGATGAAGTCTTCCGCCTCACCAGTCGCGGTGGTAACTTCTCCGTTGAGCGCGAGAAACTAGCAACATCTGCTGCACCATTGCCCAGCGACACCATCTTTGAACAAGATCCCAACCAAATCCTGGATGCATTGCTACCACTCTATCTGAACAACCAACTTCTGCGGGCACTGCAAGAATCCGCAGCCAGCGAACTTGCAGCGCGGATGACTGCAATGAATAATGCTAGCGACAACGCCAAGCAACTCATCGGCTCCCTCACCCTGAGTTACAACAAAGCCCGTCAAGCCGCGATTACTCAAGAAATTCTTGAAGTTGTCGGTGGTGCTGAAGCTCTCCAAGGCTAGTTTCAATTAATGAATAATTGATAATTGGCGTTGCTGAATTGTTGTATGAATTACCCAAATTCAGCAACGCTGTTTAATTGTTAGCTTGAATATAAAAAATGTGCCCAACATAGGCACATTTTTTATATCTAAATTGTTGAGCAAGTAAACACTACTCCTCTGGTATCAACGACACAATTTTATAAGGACGCTTGCCCCAGTATGTTCCACGGGCAAAGCTAGCCTCTCTCACCCCTGTGCTGGTCTGGGCACCGATAAATTTTGTGGCATCAACATCCGTAATAATCCCGACATGCTCTGACTGACCTCTAACAGCCGGAAACACAATCACATCGCCAACTAGAGGAGCTTTGGTGGGAGCAAAAGTTGAATCACGGAGATACTCACCTGCCATCCGATAACTGTAGCCTTCAAAGATTTGACTATAGACAGCATAGACAAAGTGAGAACAATCAATCCCATTTTTATCCTTGCCGCCATAACGATAGCGAGTGCCTCGCCAAGATTTAGCTTCAGTTGCGATAGTACTGAGATCTTGTGATGTCAATTCATTTTCGCCGACATCGTTGTTGGCGCGGACAGGTAGCGTTGATGAACAGATAACCAGCGCACAGATGAGAATTTTTCGGTACATAAAAATATCGGGGGTAGCTGATGCACGTCGCAGGATGGATGATTTTTAGACCTAATGATTGAAGTACATTGACGTAAACTGTCAGATCGCAGTTCCGCTAGCATACTTAGAGATAAGGTCTGTATAAAATTGATGCACTCATATAGTTAAATTACCCAGATTCACTGTGATATCGATCACCCTCCGCGATTAAATTAGAAAATACATGTATTAAAAGTCACCATTTAGAAACTGCGTGACACCCAGAGACATACCACCGCCAAGGTAAATCGACTCCCTGGGTGAGTCCGATGCGGGTAGTTTGAGTCAATTCGATCGATCCCACATCCATTTTGCTCTGCCAGTCAGGAGACCGATGCTCTACCCACAGTGCCTGTCCAAGCTCTAGTTTTGTCCCATACAAGTCTAAGTCGATTTGCATCGCTCGACAGAGCTTTCCTGGCCCTGCGGCTACTTTTACAGGCTTTTCTCTGGGCTTGCGAGGGATGCTGTCTAACGTACTCTGCTCTAGTTCCAATGCCCGAATCAAGACCGCACTCGGCGCACCTGCTTTGTCAGTAACAACGTTAACGCAATAATACATGCCATAGATCAAATACACGTAGGTATAGCCAGGATCGCCAAACATTACCTGATTGCGTTTGGTCTGTTTCCGATACGCATGACAAGCTGGATCCCCCTCTTGATAAGCTTCTGTCTCGACAATCACCCCACGTAATTGGCTACCATCAGAAAGTTGCCGTACTAATGTACAGCCAATTAGTTCTGGTGCAACAGTTACAGCCGATCGATCGAACCATTCTGCCGCGATTACTGGTTCCATAAGTTCAAGAGATGGGGCGATGGGGAGACTGGGGAACTTAGAGACTTGGAGATTGGGGGGACGGGGAGACTAAGCGAAATATAGGCTTGAATTTCTGCTCCGAACTCCGAACTCCCCGCTCCCCGCTCAGTAATCGTTACAGCAATTTATCCACGTTCTTAGCAGTTTCAAAGAAGTGCGCGACATTCTCTTCTGGTACCGTGGGCAAGACACCATGCCCGAGATTCATGATGTGACCAGTTTTACCCGCCTTACGGACAGTATCGACAATTCGATCGCGGATAAAGTCCCTGGAACCATACAATGCACAGGGATCCATGTTGCCTTGGACACCCAAATGCGCCCCAATCCGCTGTCTGCCGACAGCCATATCCACCGTCCAATCTAGACTGACAATATCCACGCCAGATTGACCCATTAGTTCTAATACGCCAGAGCTACCGCTGATATAGAGAATTAGCGGTGTATCGGGGTGAGTTGCTTTGACCTGCTGTACCACCCGCTGCTGGTAAGGTAACGCAAAGGTTTGATAGTCTTGGGGACTGAGCTGTCCCGCCCAGGAGTCAAACATCTGGACAACTTGGGCACCACAATCGATTTGGTAGCGGACGTATACAGCGATCGCGTCAGCAATTTTAGCTAGTAAACTGTGCAGCATGGCTGGTTCACGGAAAGCCATTCCTTTGATATTGGAGTAGTCCTTCGAGCTTTTACCTTCGATCGCATAAGCTGCTAATGTCCAAGGTGCGCCGACAAAGCCGAGGACGGTAGATTTGTTGCCTACTTCGCGACGGAGCGTACCGAGAATCTCTTTGATGAAGGGGAGAGATTCTTCAGGATCGAGCGGGTGCAGTGCGTCGATCTGCGCCTGAGAGCGGATTGCTGGCTCGATGATTGGCCCTTTGCTCTCGATGATGTCAAAGGGAATACCCAAGCCTGGTAGCGGCGTGAGGATGTCCGAAAACATAATTACGCCATCTGGCTGAAACGCTCGCCAAGGTTGAAGGGAGATTTCGATCGCTAGTTCGGCTTTTTCAGATCGATCGCGGAAGGAGGGATGTTTATCTCGCAAATCCCGATATACTTTCATATAGCGTCCGGCTTGGCGCATCATCCACACGGGTGGTCGATCGAGTGTGGCACCTTTAGCAGCACGTAATAATAGTGGTTCTTGATTTGAATCGGTCATAATTTAGTTTATATAGCTGCTGCTGGAGCAATTTTTATTAATAGGCACAAGCTCCAGAATACCAAACTAGCTACCCTTTTGTCTTAGGCTGCTTTACAGACGTTATTGTTAGCACAGATTTAAGCCGCTAATCTTCTAACCAACCAAATAATTGACCGACGGTTAGTTGAAACGATTTGGCAAATTCAGGGACAGGTAATAAATCTTCCTTGGCTTCAAAGACGGAAATCTTTGGTTGTGCTAGCTGATCTGTGGGATCGTGAGCAAGATAGACAAATACTAGTTCTTCGTCTGGGTCTATTAACCAGCCCATTTGAGTGCCGTGACTCAGACAGTGTAGAATATTTCGTACAACTTTGGTTTGACTTTGATCGGGAGAGAGGATTTCAATTGTCCAATCAGGTGCAAGCGCGAATACATTTGCAATTTTCCCGTTGTCATCGCGAGGAATTCGATTCCAGGAAAATACAGTACCGTCTGGCACAGTTGAACGTCCGCCAAAAGTACAACGCAGTTCAGGATATGCGCGGGCAATCTTGTCCTGCTTGAGAATTAGATCGATCGCATTTACCAGATCGCGCTGAATGGTGCTGTGTTTTCCTTGGGGCATTGGTTTCTGGATAATTTGACCATCTACAAATTCGCTGGCAGGCTTTGTTTCTGGCAGTTTGAGGAATTCTTCGATCGAAATAGATTTAACCTGTGTCTGAACCATAGCCGCTGAAGGTGATGGATTAGTAATATTGTATCGAAAAGCGGCGATTGATTATAGAACCCATTTGAGATCCTCTGTCTTGTCGGTTTTTTATTCTGCGTTGTTTCTATTCGGGGGTTCCCCCCGCATAAAAAAACGCCAAGACGGGGGAACCCCAGAATAAAACCGCCGCTCGTGGGGGAGGGCAGGTTTTGTCCGAAGAGGATGGTGTTAGGCGATAATTGCTAGCATGAACCTGCCCCTACGGTTGACTCACAAAATGCGTTATCGATTCGTTGATGGATCTGTAGGGGTAGGTGTCTTGTCGTTTTTTTATATCTCCTTTCGGAGAGGCTACGCCAACGGGGGGAACCCCCGAATAAAAACGCCGCTTCATGCTATCTAATGTCGATGCTATATTCGATTTCAAGCAAAACCTACCCTCCTCCACTAGGAGCTAAAAAGATCTCAAATGGGTTCTATACAGATAGCTTGAAACGGTTGTAGCATTTCACTGGCTAAACCAAGCATTAGTTTGATTTTAGTCAAACTAAGTCCTAAACATCGGGAATTTACCCCCTAAATCCACAAATGACCTCAACTCTTCCTCCTTGGATCGTACTAGATACTCACCTGACTCAATGGCTGCAAGAAGATATTGGCCGCTCAGATCGGAGCACTCAAGGCTTACCAAATATCGATCGAGTTGCCACAGCCACCTGGATTGCCAAGGAAACAGGGATTATCGCCGCGCTGCCAGTTGCTAAACGGGTTTTTGAGCTGCTGAACCCTCAAGCTAAATTTGAGCTGCTAGCCCCTGAAGGAGCTGCCTGTGTGCCTGGACAATCGATCGCTCAAATCACTGCCGATCTTGGTACGCTGTTGATGGGAGAGCGGACTGCGCTAAATCTGGCGATGCGTTTGAGCGGAATCGCTACGGCGACTCGCAAGTATGTGGAATGTATTGCTGATTTACCGACTCAATTGGTCGATACTCGGAAGACTACGCCTGGGTTGCGATTGCTAGAAAAGTATGCAACTACCGTCGGCGGTGGAGTCAATCACAGAGTGGGTTTGGATGATGCCGTGATGATCAAAGATAATCATATCGCAGCGGCGGGTGGAATTAGAGTGGCGATCGAGAGTGTTCGTTTAAGTATGCCTTATCCATTGACGATCGAAGTCGAAACCGAATCATTGGAACAAGTGCAGGAAGCGATCGATTGCCATGCTGATATTATTATGCTCGACAATATGCACCCAGATTTAATGCGTCAAGCAGTCACAATTATTCGTCAAGCCAGTGGGCGAGTCAAGATCGAAGCATCAGGAAATATTACCCTGACGACCATTCGTCAAGTTGCAGAAACTGGAGTCGATTATATCTCTACTAGTGCGCCGATTACCCGATCGCACTGGCTAGACCTAAGTATGCGGATCGCTTCCTAGTATCTATTCACTATCAACTATCAACTATCAACTAAAACACTACTGTCCCTGCATCTTCAAAACTACCGCAAACGTCCGTAGCAGGATTTTGAAATCCAACCAGGGCGACCAATGTTTGAGATAGTACAGGTCATACTGTAGCTTAATCAGAGCATCTTGAGTGGTACTGCCATAGCCATAGTTAATCTGCGCCCAGCCAGTGAGTCCAGGTTTAGCAGCTAGCCGCGTCCGGTAAAAAGGAATTTCTTTTTGGAGTTCCTGGATAAACTGATACCGTTCGGGGCGTGGTCCGACCATGCTCATGTCTCCCCGCAACACATTTAGCACCTGAGGCAGTTCATCTAACCGAGTCTTACGGATAAAATTACCAACCTTGGTAATCCTAGCATCGCCTTTGACTGCCCACTGCGCCTTGCCATTCCGTTCGGCATTTTGCACCATTGAGCGAAACTTGTACACAGTAAAAGCGGCTCCATGTTGTCCCACCCGTTCTTGTTTGTAGAAGATCGCGCCTGGACTATCTAGCTTGATTGCCAGAGCCACAAAGGGAAATACAACGGCTAGAATTAGACCAATAATTAACCCACAAACTAGATCTAGACACCTCTTACCCAGCCGATTGAATGTCTCAAATGGATTCTTGCGAAATGGCAAGGCCGAGTACCACTGACTGCCAATATGTTCAACAGCCACCTTGCCTAGCAGTTTTTCATAGAGTACAGGCATGGGTGTGATCGCCACACCGCGCTCGTGAAAATCACTCAGCATTTGGAGCAAATCGTCATCAATTGGCTGACTAACGGCTAGTACAATCTCATTAATGCCATGTTGCTCAACCTCAAACACCATGCTCTGACGATCGCCTAAAACTCGGACATCTTGATAAATATTCCCATGAAGTTTCTTGTCGTCATCAATAAATCCGATCGCCTGATAATAAGGATTGTGTTGAAATGCTTCCGCCAAAATCGCTCCCGTCACACCTGCTCCAAAGATCAGCGTGCGCTGACTGGCATGTCCCTCACCCAGAAAAATAGTGTAAAGTGTCCGCCAAATCGACAACAAAGTGCTGATGGCGACAATTGCTAGTGCAGGTGCAAACCGGAGTGAGAAGGAGGCTCCACTCAAGGGATCTGGAGCAGTTACAAAATAATAAATTGAATAGATAATAGCTGCAACAACAGCACCCAAAGCAATCCGTTGAATAGTTTGCTTGAGTTTGACCGCAATTCGCAGATCGTAGAGATCGTTGATAAACATCCATGTCAGCCAACCGATTCCCATGACCACAATCCACAATGAATTGTTGTCAAAATTCCATTCAAATGTTCGCTCGTCCCTATATGTCCAGTACCAGATCGACCCGATAATGCCTGTAATGATTAGCAAGATATCAGCCACGGACAACAACAATTTACGCTCTGAGAACTCCCATGAAGGCTTTATGCCGGGTAGCAGTTGGGAAAACATTGGTAGGCTCATATCATAAATAAAATAAACTTTAGTCTTTAGAAATAACTACGCTTGCCAGAGCTATCATAACACTAGCCTAGATTGATAACTATTTCTACAAATTTGAGTGAAGATAGACTGAACAATTTGCGGGGATTAAATAAGCTACTAATATACTATAGAAATATCTAGATAATGAAAATAAGTAAGAATGCTGATTATCCTTACATTAAGGTATACTCGATGACAAGCATTGATTTTTGAGTATTAGCTTAACAGATATCTGTTTAAGCGAGTCTATCATAGCTTAGTTGCGTTATGAGTGGCAAGTTCGAGCCGATGTGGCGAGCATATATTTCTTTCAGATCGGGTAGGATTAAAATCTAAAAAATTTGGTTTAAATGTTGTATTTTATACTAAAGTCTGGATGATGTCGTGTATCAAAATAGCAGCAAATCAATTTACTACTTGAATGTTTGCTAAAGTTGGATCGCTACAGCCTACCAGCTCACCACCAAGATCGAAGATCTGTCGTAAATAAGCTAGAGCCTCGGCAGTGACCACTTCCCCAGGGATTAAGATCGGAATTCCAGGTGGATAAGGGCAAATTGATTCGGCACTGATCCGATCGATTGCTTGATTAGTTGAAACACTAATTTGTGGAGATCGATTTGCTTGGCGAGGCGTAATTGCCATCTTCGTTAAAACTTGGTTTTGTAGCTCGGTAGAACCCAAATTAAGTGGGATGGTTTGAGCATATTTAGTCGCTAGTTGGGTCAATCCCCAGATCAATCGATCGATATCCGCCTGCCGATTTCCCAAGCTGATAATAAAGGTTAAATGCCGCATTGATGGTAGCTCTGCGACGATGCCAAATTCTGAAGTCAAGATGTCATCAGCAGCAAATCCAGTTAAATTTAGACCTGTGACAGTGACAGTCAATCGAGTTGGATCGAGATATTTACAGCCAGGGATGTTCTGATCTAATTTAACGACAGAAAGTCCAGGGATGCGATCGATCTCTGCCCTGGCAATCTGTGTGAGTTCGATCGTTTCAGCCATTAACTTTTCCCCATGTAATGCCATCTGCTGTCGAGCCGCATCAAGGGAAGCTAGGAGTAAATAACTGGGGCTAGTTGACTGGAATAATCGCAGCGATCGACTAATCGCATCAGCATCAATTAGACTACTATTCACATGCAGCATCGCTGATTGAGTCAGGGATCCTAGTAACTTGTGCGTTGATTGTACCGTTAAGTCTGCACCGATCGTCAAGGCAGCAGGCGGTAAGTCGGCATGAAAGCCAAAATGCGCTCCATGAGCCTCATCAACCAACAATGGAATTTGATAGCCATGAACGATCTCGGCAATAGCGGCTAGATCGCCACAGGCACCATAGTAAGTAGGATAGACGACCATCACGGCTTTAGTGTCTGGATGCTGCTCTAAGGCAAATTTTACCGATTCAGGGGTAATACTGTGGGCGATATCAAGGTCTCGATCGTACTCTGGATGAATAAAAATTGGCACCGCGCCAGCATGAATAATTCCGGCGATAGCCGAAGAATGGATGTTGCGCGGCAAGATAATCTTTTCCCCTTCCCTACAGGTAGCCAAAATCGCCGCAATGACCCCCGTAGTTGAGCCATTGACCAGAAACCATGTCCGCTGTGCTCCAAAGACCTCTGCGGCCAAGATTTGCGCTTGCTCGATGACTCCCGCTGGAGCCTGAAGATTGTCCAATCCTGGCAACTCTGGCAAATCCCAGCCAAACACAGCCATACCCCACCGCTCGGTGAGAATTGGGTTCATCCCAATCCCCCGCTTGTGCCCTGGAGTATAAAAAGGCGCGTGTTTTTTATCCACCCAATCCTGAAGCGCATCAACAATCGGGGTCTTAGATTGATTCAAACTATCCACACTGCGGCTCCGCTCGGTGTAAACCATTCAATTTTCACCATCCACCATTCACCATTCACCATTCACCATCCACCAATTTACCGTTGATGCTGACCAAATTGAATCTCATACACCTCATCTTCTTTTTCGCTGACAATTTTCAGATTCGATCGAGGATAAGCTACGCATAGCAGAGTGTAACCTTTCGCCTGTAACTCAGTACTTACACCCATCCCATCCCCCTGTTCGACTTCTCCTTCCGTGACTTGAGCCGCACAGGTAGTACAAACGCCAGAACTACATGAGGTTGGCAGGTAGAGACCAGCCGCACCAGCAGCGCGGAGGATGGTTTTGTCTTCAGGAGCTTCGATCGTGTAAGTTTCGCCCTGATGTAGGATCTCAACAGTATAAGTTTTCGTCATATTTATAGTTATCTGGGGAGCGTGTCAAAATGTTTGAAGAGATCCTCTCCACTTTAGCAAGTTCTGGTACTCGCAAATCATGTCTCAAATGCAGATGCAGATTCCTTCTACCCATCATAATCATCCGCTAAAATCTTTGCTCAAAGCTAGTTTTAATACTAGTTTGGGAGGATTGATCGCAATATTTAGCGGTGGCTATCTGCTAGATGCTGCGACTGTCAGTGCTGCAATATTCGATCGATCTGGTCGCAAAATACCCGATCGAGAAGTCAATTCCGATCGGGTAAACTGGCAAATGCTGTCCACTGCCGCAGGTCGCAAATATAATGGGATCGGTCTGATTGACGTAGGGCATGGGTTCTGCACGGGATTCCTCTTCACTACGGGTGCAAATCCAACCGCTCCAGCATATGTGCTCACTAATGGACACTGTCAGGGGAGTGCGAGCAAATTACCGAGTGAGCGGGAGATCATGGTCGATCGATCGAGCAAGACTAAGTTTATCGTCAACTACTTCCATGATTTTAAACCCGATCGGCTAACTATTCGCGTCAAGCGGCTAGTCTATGGCACGATGAAAAATAATGACATTGCCATCCTCGAACTTACTAAAAATCAGCAGGAATTAACCAAAGCAGGGATTGTCCCACTGCAAATTTCTCCCAAGCCCTCAGCTCTCAACGAACCTTTAATTGTTGTCGGTGTACCATCAGAAGGGATCAAAGACGAACTAAATTTCCTGCACTCAACTACCTGCAAAACTGGCGAACTAGCCAGCGTCAAGGAAGATATCTATCACTGGAAGAGATCGATCCGCCATCGATGCAGTATTATCGGCGGCATGTCTGGATCCCCGATGATCTCACTCAAAACCAATCGAGTCGTCGGCATTATCAATACAGGCGTAAATGACAACGCATCAAAACAGCCCCAATGCAGCCTCAATCGTCCCTGCGAAGTCAGCAGCAATGGCTCAATCCAGACCTTCCCCCAAGAAAATTACGGTCAATTAGTCGATCGCATTCCGAGCTGTTTCGACAAGCGGGGCATCTTTAACTTGTCCCAATCCACCTGCCAATTAGAACGTCCGCATTCACTCAAAAACCTAAAGCCTAAACCCTAAAGCCTCAAACCTTAACTATTGTCAGAACTAGACTCCTATGTAATAATAGGAGGTTTGGGTTAAGTATTAAGCACTAAGGAAATTTATGTCCCGATATCGCGGACCGAGACTGAGAATTACACGTCGTTTAGGATCCTTACCAGGATTAACTCGTAAAGAGCCGCGCCGTGCATATCCACCAGGTCAACACGGTCAAAACCGGAAAAAGCGTTCTGAATACGCCATCCGTCTGGAAGAAAAGCAAAAGTTGCGGTTGAACTACGGTGTAACTGAAAAGCAAATGCTTCGTTACGTCCGCAAAGCAAGACGCGCAACTGGTTCTACCGGACTAGTTTTATTACAACTACTCGAAATGCGATTGGACAACACTGTCTTCCGCATGGCGATGGGTCCTACCATTCCAGGTGCTCGTCAGCTAGTGAACCACGGACACGTCACCGTCAACGGACGTGTTGTGGACATCGCTAGCTACCAGTGTCGTCCTGGCGACGTAATTGGGATTCGCAATCGTGAAGGCTCCAAGAAATTGGTAGAAGCAAATCTCCAATATCCTGGATTGGCGAATACGCCTAACCACCTAGATTTCGATAAAGCGACCCTAACTGGTAAAGTTACAGGCACGATCGAACGTGAATGGGTAGCTCTTCAAGTTAATGAGCTGCTAGTTGTCGAGTTTTATTCTCGCCAAGCATAAAGATTCTGGATTTTGGATGGCGGCTGCATCCAAAATCTATTCTTTTTGTTGGCTGTTAGGATTCAGGCTTTAGGTATTGAGCAAGAGCATCGCTAACATTCTCTTCGGGGGTGTGAATTCGTGAATTCGGATTCTCTGCATTGACTTTATCTAGGTAAGCTTGTAGAGCTTCTTCATCATTTCGATGCTGAAGTACGTAATCTCTCAACTCATTTTTAGACATCGTTTTCAAGTTCTGTTTCGTACTCATACAAACCTCCACTCTCCATTGGTTCTAATCTCAATAATAATCTCTTCTCCGGCAAGAATGACAACATTCTGACTACGGATGTCAAAAGTCACTAAATTGATCGAACAGTACTTACTTGTCAGCTCACAGCAAAGTTCAAAGCACTTTATTGCTTGTTCAGTTGTATGACCCATTTATTTACAATTTTGGACTGGAATCACTCTACTACAAAGTTAGCTTGATTAACCGCCAATCTGAGACATGGTGCGATGATAGGCTTCAGTAGTGCCTGAATCTCGACCTTTGTAATTAATTTCTGGTTTGAGATTGAGTAAGTCCTGAACTTGAGATCGAAGTTCCGCAGTAGAGACACCATTTCGCAACGCAGTTTTCAGATCTAGCTGTCCGGTTTCATTGAGCAAACAGGGACGCAACCAACCATCCGCCGACAGTCGCATCCGATTACATCTGTCGCAAAAGCATTCAGACATTTGACTAATAAACCCCAAGGTACCTTTGGCACCAGGAATTGTAAACACATCAGCAGGGCCATTTCCCTTCACATGCGCCTCGGTTAAACCCCATTTCTCCCGAATTTGTTGGCGAATTGATTCAGAGGAGATCCAGCCGCGATCGCTAAATAACTGATCGTTACCAATTGGCATAAACTCAATAAAGCGAACATGCCATTCTTTGTTGATACTCAGAGCTGCTAAATCTAGAACTTCGGTATCATTTACGCCTGGAATCACCACCACATTCAACTTGAGCGGTGTAAATCCAGCTCGATCGGCTGCGAGAATCCCTTCCCATACCTGTTGCCAGCGAGATCGACCTGTATTCCCCACAATTCGATCGAAGGTAGCTTCATGGAGCGAATCAAGGCTGATATTTACTCGTCGCAGTCCGGCTTGATACAAGTCCTGTGCCATTCCTGCGAGTAGGAAAGCATTGGTAGTGAGGGATAGATCTTGAGTTTCTGGTAAACTCGCGATCAATCTGACAATTTCAACAATTCCCTTGCGAAGCAAAGGTTCGCCCCCAGTCAGCCGAAAGCAATTGAAACCAACAGGGATAAATACTTCTCGAACTAGCGTCAATAGCTCATCATCCGTCAAAAGCTGCTGGCGATGCAGATACTCTAATTCCTCACCCTCAGGCATGCAATATTGACACCGAAAGTTGCAGCGATCGATCAGACTAATGCGTAAGTAGTTTACCTGGTTCATCCTTTCATTCTGACTGATTTAGCTTCC
>JANNDL010000176.1:0-5742 GCA_031387665.1 Chamaesiphon sp. OTE_75_metabat_95
GGCGAGATATTCGTCGGTTTGGGATTCGGGTGGGAGTTCTGGGAGTTCGGCGGGGAGTTCGGTGCGTTGGGTGGCGATTTGAACGATCAGGTTGTCGATTTCGGTTTGGCGTTGCTGTTGGAGTTGGGTGAGTTTTTGCTGTTCCCACTGGAGTTCTTGGAGGTTGAGCTGGAGTTGGCGCAGTTTGGCTTCAGCTTTGTCGCGCTCTTGTTTATCGGTGCCGAGTTCTTTGTCGAGGATGACGAGGGCGGCTTTGGTGGCGACAATTCCGTCGTTGATTACGGTTATTTTAGTCTGAATGTCAGTGAGTTTTCGATCGAGTCCCCCAATCTGTTCGATATATTCACTAGTACGGCGTTGATTTTCGGAGATTTTTTCGGTTAGAATACTGCGCTGGCGATCGATCCCTTGGAGTTGATGTTTGACGCTGGTGAGGGCTTGTTGACGTTGTTGGAACTGTTGTTCGATCGATTTAATCTCGGTTTGGATCGCTTGCCAATCGCTGTGTACGCCGGATTTTTCGAGTTCGGCTAGTTCGGCGTGATGTTTGGCGAGGGTGGCTTCTTGGGTGGGGAGGGTTTGTTCGAGGGCGGTGAGATCGATAATTGTGCGATCGAGATCCTGCTGATTTTTGGCAATCTGGCTCTGGAGTTGGGTTTGTTGGTTGGCTAATTGACCGATTTCCTGTTGATTGCGATCGAAATTGAGTTTGATTTCCCGTTGATTTTGGCGGGTGTCGGCGACGGCGGTACTCAGTTGACGCAGTTCGGTGTTGCTTTTATTGACAACTTCGATGCTGACTTGGAGGATCTGCTCGATTTGGGCGAGTCGCTGTTGGAGAGTGCGGACTTCGGCGGATTCACTCGCGTCGGCGGTACCAAAGTGGAGGGTGGATTTATTCGAGATGTTTCCCCCTGTCATCGCGCCGCTGGCTTCGAGCAATTCGCCGTCGAGGGTGACGATGCGATGTTTGCCGAGTAAGCTTCGCGCTTGATCGAGTCTGTCAAATACTATTGTCCCACCAAAGACGTAATTAAAGATGTTTTCGTACTCGCGATCGAAGTCTACTAAATTAACGGCGTAATCGATAAAACCTTGGGTCGATCTTAATGCCGCATTCTCGCGTAATGGTTGGGGATTAATCTTATTTAATGGTAAAAATGTCGCTCGTCCACCGCGCTTTTGCTTGAGGATTTCGATCGCGCGAGAAGCTACGCCATCATCTTCGACAACTAAGTTACCCAACCTGGCTCCGGCGGAGATTTCTAGAGCTAATTGATAGGCGGGATCTACTTTACCTAATTGGGCAACTAAGCCATGTACACCAGGAATTTTGGCCTCTTGGATGATTTTGGTTGCGAAGGTACCTTGAGCTTCGGCTTGGACTTGATTCTGGGCTTCTAATTTATCGACTAATCGCTGTTTATCACGTTGTTCTTGTAATAGTCGTTTTTGGGTTTCTAGCTGGGTATCAACATTAGCTTGAACGGCGGTAAGTTTGTTTTCTAATACTGCTAATTCGGCTGTAGACTGGGCGAGTTTATCTTGAAGCTGAGTAACTTTATTTTGGTTTACTAATAGCTCAGGGCTAACGATTGCCAAGCGATCGGTTTCTTCAGCGATCTTTGCCATTAACTGACTGCGACGTTCCGTCAATTGTGCTTGAGCCGTCCGCTGTTTACTTAATAACTGAAGCGTCGTTTCAATCTGGCGTGTAACTTGAGTTTGTTCCTCCACCCAAGCCGAAGATGCAGAGGCGATCGTACTCGCTTTCTCTTTAGTTGTTTCGAGTTGATATTGAGTCTTATCGCGATCGATCTTAAGCTTGGCTAATTCGGTAGTTTCTAACTGCTTTTGACTATTAGTTAATCCTTTAAATTCTTTCTCATAACTAGCTAATTGCGCCGCAGATTGCTGCTGACTAGTTTGAGTATTCGCGCGATTTGTAGTTATTTCTTGTTGCTGCTGAACTAACAAACGTTGTTCCGCCTGCTGCGTCGCCAACTCCGCCTGAGCAGCTAATAACTTCTCCTCCCCCAACGCCCGTACACAAGCATTTAACCGTTCGACTTCCGTAGTTGTCGTCCCGATCTCCCCTTGCAGATCTGTTACTTGTCGATCTAATTCAACCAGAGCAACCTTACCCTTCCCTAAATCCACCTGAATATTCGACTGCTTCTGTTGGAGATTCTGCCACTTCAACACCACCTCTTCGATAGTTTTCTGTTGAAATTCTACTCGCAATCTTTGGTACTTTTCAGCCTTAATTTTATCCTGCGCCAACCTATCCCGTTGCGCCACCAATTCTGCTGCCACAATATTGCATTTCTCGACCTTTTCCTTCACCTCATCCAGTGTACTCTTAGCTCGATCGATCTTGCGATCGAACGCTGCCACTCCCGCCAACTCATCAATAATCTCCCGCCGCTCCTTGCTATTCATCGAGATGATGCTAGTGACATCCCCCTGCAACACGACATTATAGCCCTCTGGATAAATCCGCAGCGCATTCAATTGATCGTGCAACTCCGCCAGATTACAAGCCTCCCCATTGATCGAATAATTCGACGTATAACCACCCTGAGCATTCACCCGCAGCCGCCGCGTCACCACCCACTCACTCGCCAACCGTTCTCTAGGCGGAGCAGGCGATCTACTGCTGATGTCAATCACATTAACTTCCGGTGCTGGCTCGTCATCATTCTCCAGATCGAAAGTCACCGTCACAATCGCTTCAGACGCACCTTTAGTATTTCGATCGTGATTTACCAAATCCGGCAACCGTTCCGCCCGCATTCCCTTGGAACTAGCCAATCCGAGGCAAAATAACAGCGCGTCGAGAATATTTGACTTACCCGAACCATTCGGCCCCGATACTACAGTAAATCCAGGCAAAATCGGGACTTTGGTAGTACCACCGAAAGACTTGAAATGCGACAGTTCTACCTGTTTGATGTGTACCATAGCTCTAGATGCATCCCTAAGCGGCACAAGTCCGCAATTTCCCAAGTGAATATCTTACCAGACTCTCGTTCTCGTTGCGTCGTCTAGGTCGAATTGTGTTGTGTTTAGAGGTATCAAGGGCATCCTATTACTAGAAAGAATTTAGTACAAGCAGGGTAAGCCACTATGAGAACGACCGATTTCGGAAATAAACCTTTTGACACTAAAATTCAGATAACTAAAAGTGGTGATTTTTTTGATGCATATATTCCACCAATTGGAGCCAATCCAGTTATTCTATCCGCAAGCATATTTCCAGCTATTCTCAGTGGATTTTCGATCTGGAACTGGAACGCAAATCAATCCACTTCATTGATAAATATATCTAGCTGGTTCCTTTTGCCAAGTTTTGTGGGAATTGGTTTGTTCGCTTATATATGGCTATCGATTTTATTTGTCAAAACCTATCTGCGGATAGATCGGCATGAAATCTCCCTGACTAAAACTTTATTCGGTCAAAAAATTAGCCGTCAGCCTCCCGCACCCAAAAGAGAAATCACGAAGATTATCTTCACCCATGAACATACTGTTTATTTTGGTACTGGTTTCGGTGTTGGCCAGAGACAAATACCTGCTGAACTAAAGCTTCACGTTGGAACTATATCTATTTCTGTTGGTGGAAACAAAGGAGATATCAAAAATGAAGTTGAAGTTGAATGGTTGGCATCTGAAGTTAGTGAATGGTTGGACAAGCCTTTGACAGTTGTTGAACCACCTGCACGTTAATAATAATTTCCTAGCAGATATTTCTTTATGGGAAAGGCTACGCAAATGATTGTATTGTCGATCGAATACATTTGATCGATCGAATCACTATAAAATAAAAGATCTGTAGGGGCGGGTTTATGCAATTAATCTCTGTGATAACGATAACTTTCATGCGAACCCGCCCTCACCCATGATTAACATCCAGATCGGATTTATCATTGCGTTGGTAAAGAACAAATATTCAGGGTGTTGGTGGGGTTGGGCAGGTTTGAATTAGGTTGATTTTAGGTTTGGGTTAGTCGCATAAACCTGCCCCTACAAGGTTGACATTCCCGCCACCATATTAGTTAAAAAATAGATGCCATTGGGTGAACGATCGTAATTTTTTAATTGGATCGATCGTGTCGATCGCTTAATTTTGTCATGTTTTTTGTGTCTGTGTCGAGCAACCTCAGTAGGGGCAATTCATGAATTGCCCCTACTGAGGTTGCGAGGATTGTTTCGCGATCTGGACTAAAGCAGATATTATGTTATTAATAGGTTTCGATAATTTCTGCCATAATGAAGTCCACCGAGTTCGATCGAAAGAAGCACATATACAAAAGCGAAGCATTTGTCGAACTTGTCAAAGATGCAGTCAGATTCTTTAACGGTACACCCGTTCACACCCTGCCACCCGCTGAAGCCTTTCTGGGGACAGGCGTTTATGCCCTCTACTATACGGGTCAAAATTCTCTTTATCACAGGTATGCAGAGCTAAATCGACTTGCTTACAACTATCCTATCTACGTTGGTAAAGCTGTTCCGAAAGGATGGCGACAATCGCGGACATCAGACAGCACAATCAACCAGTCTCGCGAACTGTGCAACCGTCTAAAAGAACATAGCCGAAATATTACACTCGGCGCAGATTTGGATCTTGAAGAATTCATGTGTCGCTTTGTGATCTTTGAAGATGAAAGCTCCGACATGATTAGCACCATTGAAGCAGCTTTGATTAAGCTAAGTCAACCGCTGTGGAATGTCGCTCTAGATGGATTTGGAAATCACGATCCTGGAAAAGGACGATACGAGCAAGCAAAATCAGATTGGGATGTAATTCATCCAGGCAGAATTTGGGCGGAGCGATGTAATGGTATACCTAAATCTGAAGGTGTAATTTTTGCTAATATCGATCGACATTTGCAAAGTATTGGGGGACAGTTATGAACTCCCTCGAACTATTTTCAGGTGCAGGTGGTTTGGCTAAAGGACTGGAATTAGCAAGATTTAAACATGCGGGACTTGTCGAAAATAATAAACATGCTTATGCTTCTCTGTGTGAAAATTTCGATGCCGAAAAAGTTTTCTTTGGGGATGTCAGAGACTTCGATCTAGGAACATTAGATAATATCGATCTTGTCGCAGGTGGGCCGCCATGTCAACCATTCTCACTTGGTGGTAAACATCAGGCAGAGCGAGATAAGCGCGATATGTTTCCAGTTATAATTCATGCGATCGAGAAACTGAAACCAAAGGCTTTTATCTTTGAAAATGTCAAAGGTTTACTTCGCAAAACATTTGCAGATTACTTCGAGTATATTTTGCTACGATTGACTTATCCTAGCTTTGATGATGAAACAAGTTCTGACTGGCAACAACATTTAGATAGACTTCATAGAGCAAATAAGTCGTCTTATTTAGGTACTAAGTACAACGTTCAGTTTAAGTTAATTAATGCAGCAAATTATGGAGTACCCCAAAATCGCGATCGAGTAATAATTATTGGCATCCGATCCGATCTCGATCGTGAGTGGCTATTCCCAGCAGAGACACATTCAGCAGATCGATTATTTTGGGATATGTACGTTACTGGAGAGTACTGGGAGCGTCATAAAATATGTAAATCAGAGCGTCCATTCATAGATCGATCGATAGAAACCAAAATATTCAAACTCACTGAAAAATATGGAAAATTTGAGCCAGTATTGATGCCTTGGCAAACAGTTCGAGATGCTTTAAGTAATCTACCAGATCCACAATCTAATCATG